>NZ_JBSGZD010000016.1:0-63068 GCF_053610825.1 Streptomyces sp. NPDC054863
ACTGCGATGCGGCAGCCCCCACACTCGCGCTGGGGGGGGGGTGCCGGGTGCGCGCACCCGCACCCTGCCCGCACGCCTCGTCAGAGGGTCAGCACGCCCCCGTCAGCATGATCGAATCCGCCTTGTCGTTCCTGCTGGCACCGACCCACCTGCTCAGGCCATTGGTGTTCTGGGTCGACCACAGCTGCGCGCCCCCGTCCCTGGCCACGTGATAGGCGGCAGCGGACTGGTTGTCCTGGTACGACGAAGCGCGGTTGCTGAACCCGCCGAGACCGATCCAGGTGTGGCAGGGCAGGGACCTCGCGAAACGGGTTCCTTCGAAGTCGATGTGCTCCCACAGGCACGCCGACCCGTACGGGCAGTTGGGCACGCCCGCCGCGGTCCGCTTCTCCCCCACCGCGCGGGCGGCCTTCTCACCCGGGAGCGCAAGCGTGATGACCGCGCCGTCGCGGTAGGCGACCTGATTCACGCCGGTCTGCCTCGCTCCGTCGGGTGCGGCCCTCAGTTCGGCGTCGACCTTTTCCTGAAGGCCCGCGACCTCCAGGGCGCTGAGTCCGGCCTGCTTCGCCTCGGCGGCGATCTTCGCATCCAGAGCCGTGGGAGCAGTGGGAGCCGTGGCCGCGCTGGAAGGGGAGACCATCCCCACGGCGGCGAGCACCGCGGCTGCCGCTGTGCCGACCAGTTTGCTTCGAGTGCGCATCGAGGGCCTCTTCGCTCGGGTGTGGCGCAGGACACCGTGCACGCTAACCGGCGACAGGTCGGGCTTACAGGTGGTTTCCGGTCGGTCGCTCAGCCCGTCTCCCCCTTGTGCCGCTGGTAGTACCGGCCGACCCGCACCCGGTTTCCGCACAGCGCAGGTGAGCACCAGCGCCGTCTCGGGTTCACCGCGAGGAACAGCAGTCTGCAGCCGGGTCCTTCGCAGCTGCGCACCCTGCCGAGTGCGGCCGGGTCGGTCAGCAGGTCGACGGTGGCGTCGGCCAGTTCCGCGAGCAGCACATCGGTGGCGCTCCCCGTACGCACCCGGGCCGCGGTGACGGCTCCGCCGTCCCAGTCGAGTCTGCGGTGCAGAGGAGCGGCGAGCTGGGCCCGGGTGAGCGCACGCAGGGCCTGGGCAGGCGGCTCGGCCCCGTCGCGGGCGCATGCGATCACCGTCGAGATCCGACTGCGCAGCGCCCGCACCGCGTCGAGGTCGAGGCCGTCGGAGTCGGCGGGCGGCGGGGTGAGCCGTCCCGCCTGGGCCTCCAGCCAGAGCCGGAGTTGCTCGTCGGAGTCCAGCAGGTCGACCTCGCCGCCGGGTCCGTTGGCGCGGGTGTTGACCAGGTCCAGCGGAAGGAGTTCGCCGACCAGGGGCAGCCTGTTACTCATGGATCTAATGCTACTCCAAGCCATTGACCCATTAGCAGCCCGCCCGCTATAACTAATGCATCAACGCCACGAGGGAGCATGTGACATGACGAAGCACACCACAGCCGGCACTGAGGTCGCCCGGACTCTCCACCGCTTCGTGGAGGTGGACGGGGTCCGTGTCTTCTACCGGGAAGCCGGCCCCGCCGACGCGCCCACGCTGCTGCTGCTGCACGGCTTCCCGTCCGCCTCGCACCAGTTCCGGCGGCTGATCGACACGCTCGGCACCCGCTACCACCTGGTCGCCCCCGACTACCCCGGCTTTGGTCACACCGAGGCCCCCGAGGACTTCGTCTACTCCTTCGAGGGCCTCGCCGACGTCATGGAGGGCTTCGTCGAGGCCCTGGGTCTGGGCGCGGACGGGTTCGCGCTCTACACCTTCGACTTCGGAGGCCCGGTCGGCATGCGGCTGGCCGCCCGGCACCCGGAGTGGATCAACGGCCTGATCGTGCAGAACGCCAACGCCTACGCCGAGGGCCTCTCCGACCTGGCCCGGGACATGACCGCGAACCGACCGGGCGTACCGGGCGCCGAGGAGCGGGTCCGCGAGATCCTGACCCTCCCCGTCACCCGGGGCCAGTACGAGGGAGGGACCGGCGACCCCGCCCTCGTCGCCCCCGACGGCTGGACCCTGGACCAGCACTTCCTCGACCTGCCGGGCCGCAAGGAGGCCCAGGTCGCACTGGCCCTCGACTACCACTCCAACATCGAGCGCTACCCGGCCTGGCAGCAGTGGCTGCGCGAGCACCGCCCGCCGACCCTGGTGCTGTGGGGCCGCGGGGACGCGTTCTTCCCGGAGGCCGGGGCGCACGCCTATCTGCGCGACCTGCCCGAGGCGCAGGTGCACGTCTTCGACACCGGCCACTTCGCGCTGGAGGAGAAGCTTCCCGAAATGGCCCCCTTGATCGCCGATTTCCTCGACGCGTCCGCGCGCCCCACCGACACCAGGGAGAGAGCACCCATGAAGATCGCGATCGTCGGAGCGGGCGGACACCTCGGCGGAGCCGTCGCCGCGGAGGCGACCGCCCGCGGTCACCGGGTCACGCCGCTCGGCCGTGCCACCACCGATGCCGGCGACCCCGCCGCCCTGGCCGAGGCGGTCGCCGGGCACGACGCCGTGGTGGTCGGCGTCAAGGGCCCCGACCACCTGGTGCCGAGGAGCGCGCAGGCGCTGCTGAAGGCGCTGCCCGAGGCCGGGGTTGCCCGGCTGGTGTTCCTGGGCGGCGGCGGCAGCCTGGAGTACGCACCGGGCGAGCGGTTCGTCGACGCCCCCGGCTTCCCCGCCGAGTACCTGGAGACGGCACGCGACCAGACGGAGGCCCTCGACCTGCTGCGCGCCTCTCTGACGCCGGTCGAGTGGACCTATGTCAGCCCGCCGCCGATGCACCTGGTTCCCGGACCGAAGACCGGCACCTTCCGCGCCGAGGCCAGGGACACCCCGATCACCGACGCCGACGGCGAGAGCCGGATATCGGTGGGCGACTTCGCCGCCGCGGTCGTGGACACGCTGGAGCAGGGAACCTTCGTCCGGGAGCGGATCACCGTCGGCTACTGACGGGGCCGCCGCCCCCTTCGGAAGCGGCGCCGGGTGGTGACGTTCGTTGATCCCTGCGGTAGGCCGGAACCATGCAGTACACACAGGGCCGCACGACGGATTCGCTTCCGGGGGTCCGTGAAGTGGTGGAGGAAGAGCGTGTGGCCTCAACGGTTCGGCAACTCACCTCACGACAGCACCCGGGAACCGGCAAGGAGCCCCGCCGTGCCGTCCGAGAAGACTCAGAAGACGAAGGGGCGCCTCGACGGCAAGGTGGCCTTCGTGACCGGCGCCGCCGGAGGGCTCGGCCGCAGCCACGTCAGGCGGTTGGCGGAGGAGGGCGCCGACCTGGTCATCGTGGACATCTGCCGGTCGGTCGACACCGTGCCCTACGCGCAGTCGACCCCGGACGACCTGCGCGACGCGGTGGCGGAAGTGCGGGCCCGGGGCCGCCGCGTCGTGGCGCGCCAGGCTGACGTGCGGGACCGGACCAACCTCCAGAAGGCGTACGACGCGGGGCTCGCCGAGTTCGGGCAGATCCACATCGTGGTCGCCAACGCCGGGATCGCACCGCTGCTGGTGAACGACAGGGTGCAGGCGTGGCACGACGCCATCGACGTCAACCTCACCGGCACCTTCCACACCGTCGAGGTGGCCATCCCTTCGATGGTCGCCGCAGGGCAGGGCGGCTCGATCGTGATCGTCAACTCCACCGCCGGCCTGGTCGGTATCGGCGGGGCCAGTAACGGCGGGCTCGGCTACGCGGCTTCCAAACACGGTGCGGTCGGCCTGATGCACACGTACGCCAACAACCTCGCCCCGTACAGCATCAGGGTGAACTCCGTGCACCCCACCGGGGTGGCCACCCGCATGGTCACCGACCCCGCCATCGTCGAATTCGTCGCCCGGGACCCGATGTTGTCCGGGCAGGCGCCCAACGCCCTTCCGGTGCGCATGATCGAACCGGTCGACGTGTCGAATGCCGTGCTGTGGCTGACCTCTGACGAAGCCCGCTACGTCACCGGTGTCGCGCTGCCCGTCGACGCCGGATTCATCAACCGCCGCTGAGTCGCCGAGCTGGAGGGGGAACGTCATGTTCGATCAGCACGCCGACACCGTTTTCGTGGGCGGGCACGTCAGGACGTCGTCGGGCTGGGCCGAGGGGCTCGCCGTGCGCGACGGTGTCATCGACGCGGTGGGCACCAGTGCCGACATGCTGCGACGGCGCGGACCGGACACGCGGGTGCGGGACCTGGCCGGCGACACCGTCCTTCCGGGCCTGCACGACCTGCACGTGCACCCGATCTACGCCGGGATCCGTGAACGCCGCTGCAAGATCCCGCAGGGGTCCAGCCTGGCCACCACCCTGCGCATCGTGGCCGAGCGCGTGTCCCGGGCCGCCCCCCGCACATGGGTCCTCGGCGGGCAATGGGACGCGTTCGCCCTGGGCACGATCCCGAATCGGACCATGCTCGATGCCGTCGCCCCCAACAATCCGGTCCTCCTGGAGGACACCAGCGGACACAGCTCGTGGGCGAACAGCGCGGCGCTCAGGGTCGCCGGGATCGGCCCCGGCACACCCGACCCGGCAGGCGGAATCTTCGAGCGGGACGCCGCGGGCAACCCGAGCGGCATACAGCGCGAGACCGCCGCCGAACTGCTCGCCGCCTCGGCCCCCACACCGTCCGACGAGGAGGTCGAGGCGGCTCTGGAGTGGGCACTGGGAGAGATGCTCTCCTACGGGATCACGTCGTTCACCGAGGCCGCGGTCGGGTTCACCGCCGGGCCGCGGGCCGAGCTGCGTGCCTACACCCGGCTCGCCGCGCGCGGAGCCGTCAGGCAGCGGGTGCGCCTCTGTCTCGTGTGGTCCCCCCACGATCCTGCGTGCGAGGACGTGATCGCCGGACGGAACCGCTACGCGAGCGGTCACATCACGCCCGACTGCGTGAAGATCTTCCTCGACGGGGTACCGACCGACAGCCATACGGCCGCGATGATCGAACCCTACAAAGACACCGTGGAGGGGCGGGACCCCGAGTACAGCAGGTACGGGCTGCTCGCGATCGCACCGGCGGTCCTCAACCAGGTGGTGACCCGTTTCGACCGGATGGGCATCACGGTCAAGTTCCACGCGGCCGGCGACGCGGCGGTCAGGGCGGCGCTGGACGCCATCGAGGCCGCCCGGAGGGCCAACGGGCACAGCCCGTACATGCACAACGTCGGACACTGCACGTTCGTGGCGAAGGCCGACATCGTGCGGGCATCGCGGATCGGCGCCACCCTCGAAGTCTCCCCCTACCTGTGGCGGCCGTCCCCGATCTGCTCCGACATCGCAGCCGCGGTCGGCCCGAAAGCGGTCGAACGCGCGTGGCCGGTGCGCGAGATGCTGGAGGCCCGCGCACTGGTCGTGGCGGGCTCGGACTGGTGCGTCGTGCCGTCGGTGAACCCGTGGTCCGCCATCGAAACGCTCGTCACCCGGCAGGAGCCGGGCGGGAGCGCCAACGGCTTCGGCGAGTCCCAGGCCATCACGCTGGAGCAGGCCTTCGACCTGTTCACGGTCAACTCCGCACGCCAGGAGGGCATGGAGAACCGGGTCGGGCGCATCGAGCCGGGCATGCTCGCCGACGTCATCGTCGTCGACCAGGACCCCTTCGACGTGCCGATCACTCAAGTGCACACCACCCAGGTCAAGATGACGTTCATCGAAGGCGAAGCGGTCTTCGACGCACACGCGCGTCGGCCCTGACCACCCGTCTCCCACACCCGCCGGGAAGGATTTCTCAGCGAGTCGTTACGGGTGCCGGGTACGTGCGTAGTGGCGGCGAGCACGATCGCGGTTGCCGCAGTAGCCGGAACTGCACCAGCGCCGGATCCGTGCGGGGGACGGGTCGCCGAGCAGCGCTTCGGCCTGTGGCGCGTGAGGCCCGAAGGCCTGCCGGGGGTGGGGCCGGGGCCGGACGTGCCGACCCCGCCCCTACCGCGCGCGGTCAGCTCGGCCGGTACTCGGTGAAGAGCACCGAGCGGAGCTTCAGCCGCTCGGAGGCGTGACCGCCGTCGGGGCGCATGGTGAAGGACGCGCCGTCGCAGTGCGGGCCGGTGAAGGCGGTGGCGTACTCGTCCGTGTGGTTGCGCGGCGAGTGCGCCGGGCTCGACGCGGAGGGGTTGCCGACTTCCGGCAGGGTCACGCACTCGTAGCTCGGCGGGTCGGTCAGGATGCCGGTCCGCGGGGAGCCGTCGAGCCCGCTGTAGGTGTAGAAGAAGCCACCCTCGGCGGCCGAGGCGGACGTGGGCAGGGTGACGATGAGCGCGAGCGCGCCGAGGGCGGCACCGGCGGTGGAACGAAAGCGCACGAAGGTACTCCTTGTGGAGAACGGAGCAGTCCTGAACGCCGTGGCGCCTGCCGCGGCTTCCCGGACCGGGGAACCGCTGGAGCCTGCCACGGCGACCGGCGGATCAGCCCGGTTCGGTGCGGTTTCATCCGAAAGAGGACCTGCCGAAACGATCACTCGGACGGTGAACGGGTGAGGCGCCCTCGCGGGAGTGTGCGCGTCAGGGGCTCGCGGTGGAGACGGCGTACACCCAGGGGCGCTCGGGGACGGTGCGGTCCACGGTGATGTCCAGGGTGGGCAGCGGGGACTTCTGCTCGTAGGTCAGGCCCGACCACTTGCGGTGGGGGGTGAAGACCCAGCCGACGGTCGCCCGGTCGTGCTCGCGGATGGTGATCGCACCCTTCTTGAGGGCGTCGGCGGAGGTGCCGATGTCCCTGAGGAAGGTCTTGAGGTCCGCGGGGGTGGTGGCGAAGCGGACGTGGATCCGGCTGCTCTTCCAGTTGTTGGTCTCGTAGTACGCGAGGTTCTGGGCCATCAGCGGGATCGGCAGGTGGTAGATGCGCCGCTGCACCTGGGAGGGCCAGCCGACGGTGAGTCCCCCGGCGGCGGCCTCGGCCTCCTTGTTGCGACCGCTGTCGCGGCTCTGCTCGGCGGAGACGAGCAGGTAGCCGGCGGGGATGCCGATGAGCAGCACGATGGTGACCGCGGTGATCGTGCGGCGCACGATCACGCGGCGTCGGCTCTCCGGCGGCCGGCCCTTGCGGTCGTCGGGGGACGGGCCCTGGTGGGGAATCGTGGATGTCATTCGGAGGTTCCCTGTGCGCTGTTGGTGCGGGGGATGCTGGGGGTGCTGGGGGTGGTGTCGGGGGTGGGTGTGCTCGGCTCCGTGGGGTTCGCGGAGTTCGTGGGCGCGGGGGTGGGGGTGGGCGTGTCGGTCGGTGCCGCACCGTGCGCGCTGCTCCGGCTGCCGGTGACGGTGCCGCTGTCCGTGCCCGTACCCGTGCCCGTGCCCGTGCCCGTACCCGTGCCCGTCAGCGCGGCGGCCGGGGTGGTCGCCGTGCGGATCGCCTGTGCGTAGCGCTCGTACCGCTCGTGGCGTTCCACCCGGCGGCGGTTCGCGCGGCGGAAGCGGCGGGCGACGAGGCGGGAGAGGTCTGCGGCGCCGACCATGCCCGCTTCGGGGCCCAGCTGCGCCTTGGCGATGCGGGCCTCGGGGCGGTAGCCGCGGCCGGTGAGGTGGCGGCGGAAGGCGTCCCTGGCGGGACCGATCAGGAGGTCGTCCGCGGCGCTCACACCGCCGCCGATGACGAAGCAGGACGGGTCGAGGGCGGCGGCCAGGTTGGCGATGCCGATGCCGAGCCACTGGCCGATGTCCTGGAGGAGTTCGACGCACATGGCGTCGCCCTCGCGCGCCAGCTCGGTGATGAGCGGTCCCGTGATCTCGTGGATGTTCCCGCCGACGCGCTCGATCAGGTGGTACGCGACCGGGGAGTCGGCGGCGGCGAGCTCGCGGGCCTCGCGGACCAGGGCGTTGCCCGAGCTGTACTGCTCCCAGCAGCCGCGGTTGCCGCACGGGCAGCGGTGGCCGCCGGGCACGACCTGCATGTGGCCGAACTCGCCCGCGACGCCGTACTCGCCGCGCTTGACCTGGCCGTCCTCCAGGATGGCGCCGCCGATGCCCGTACCGAGCGTGATCATGACGAGGTGGTCCTCGCCGCGTCCGGCGCCGAAGCGCCACTCGGCCCAGGCGGCCGTGTTGGCGTCGTTGTCGACGAGCACGGGGACCGCGAGGCGGGCCGAGATCGCGTCGCGCAGGGGTTCGTTGCGCCAGGCCAGGTGCGGGGCGAAGAGGACCTTGCTGCGGTCCGCATCGACCCAGCCCGCCGCGCCGATGCCCACCGCGTGCACGTCGTGCCGGTCGGAGAGGTCCAGGACCAGCTCGACGATGGTGTCCTCGACGACCTTGGGGCTCTTGGACTTGTCCGGCGTCTCGGTGCGCAGGGTCTCCAGGATGTTGCCGTCGGCGTCGACGACGCCCGCCATCACCTTCGTACCGCCGATGTCGATGCCGACGGTGGGCACACGCGGGGCGGTCAGGTGGGAGCGGCGTTCGCGGGGGCCGACGGTGCGCAGGACGGTGGCGCGGGCGGTGCCGCGGCCTGCGAAGTCACGGTAGGAGCTGCTCATCGGCCGGGGCCTTCTGCGGTGTCGGGGAGCCAGCGCCTCGGGGCCCGGCGGCGGACGGCGCCCACCGCCGCCGATTGTGCCATCCGTACGCATAAGGAACCTGTCCGGGCGTGCGCCCGGGGGTCACCCGAAAGCCCGACGGACGATGTCGTTCCGCACACCGGCCGTGCGCCGAAAGGCCCCTCCGGCGCGCGCCGGAGGGGCCTTCGGGGCTACTTCTCGGGCTTCTCGTCGACCGGGTGCCCGCCGAGGTGCGCGGGGGACGGGGCGCGCTCCAGTTCGTGGCTGAGCTCGTCGAGTTCGCTGCCGCCGGCCATCTGCCGGGTGAGCTCGTCGAGGGTGGTCTCGTCCTTGGTGCTGCTGCCGGACATCGCCCCCCTCTTGAGGAGCACGAAGCGGTCGCCCACGAGGTAGGCGTGGTGCGGGTTGTGTGTGATGAGGACGACACCGAGGCCCGCGTCCCGCGCGGCGGCGACGTACTTCAGGACGACACCGGACTGCTTGACGCCGAGGGCGGCCGTCGGCTCGTCGAGGACGAGGACCTTCGCGCCGAAGTACACGGCGCGGGCGATGGCGACGCACTGCCGCTCGCCGCCCGAGAGGGTGCCGATGGGCTGGTCGACGTCGCGCAGGTCGATGCCCATGCGCAGCAGCTCGGAGCGGGTCGTCTCGCGCATCATCTCGACGTCCAGGCGACGGAAGGGGCCGCGCCCCTTCGTGGGCTCGGAGCCGAGGAAGAAGTTGCGCCAGACGGGCATCAGGGGGACGACGGCGAGGTCCTGGTAGACGGTGGCGATGCCCCGGTCGAGGGCGTCGCGCGGGTTGACCAGGGTGGTTTCGGCGCCCTCGATGCGGAAGGTGCCCGCGTCGTGCTGGTGCAGCCCGGCGATGATCTTGATGAGGGTGGACTTGCCCGCACCGTTGTCGCCGAGCACGCAGCTGATCTCGCCCGCGTGCACTTCGAGGGAGACGTTCTCCAGCGCCTTGATGTTGCCGTAGAACTTCGACACGCGGTCGAGCTCGACGAGCGGGGTCCCCGGTGCGACGGCTGTGCTCGCGTCCGTGCTCATGACCGTGCCTCCGCGCGCTTGCGTACCCATGCGTTGAGCAGGGTGGCCAGAAGGAGCATCGCTCCGAGGAAGTACTTGAACCAGTCCGGGTTCCACTCGGCGTAGACGATGCCCTTGCTCGTCATGCCGAAGATGAACGCGCCGACCGCCGAGCCGATCGCGGAGCCGTACCCGCCGGTGATCAGGCAGCCGCCGATGACGGCCGCGATGATGTACGTCAGCTCGTTGCCGACGCCCTCGCCGGACTGGACGACGTCGTACGAGAACAGCAGGTGCTGTCCTGAGACCCAGGCCGCGAAGGCGACGCCCATGTAGAGGCCGATGCGGGTCTTGTTGACGGGTACGCCGGTGGCGCGGGCGGCGTCCTTCTCGCCGCCGACCGCGAAGATCCAGTTTCCGGCGCGGGTGCGCAGCAGGATCCAGGTGGCGAGCGCGATCAGGACGAACCACCAGAGGATGGTGACCTTGAGGTTCACCGAGCCGATGGTGATCTGGGAGGCGAAGACTGCCTTGGCGGACTCGAAGCCCTCCATGTCGCCGATGCTCTTGGTGGAGACGGTGCCGCTGATGAGCTTGGTGAGGCCGAGGTTCAGGCCGGTCAGCATCAGGAAGGTGCCGAGCGTGATGATGAAGCTCGGGAGTTTGGTGCGGGTCAGCATGAAGCCGTTGAAGACGCCGATGAGCAGCGTCACCAGGAGCGAGACGAAGACGCCGACCCAGACGTTGGCGGTCATCTGGTAGCTGAACATCGAGGAGATCAGCGCGGAGCTGGTCACCATGACGCCGGCCGACAGGTCGAACTCGCCGCCGATCATCAGGAGCGCGACGGGGACCGCCATGATGCCGATCGTCGACGCCGCATAGAGCACCGTGCCGAAGCTGGAGGCGCGCAGGAAGCTGTCGGCGGCGATCGAGAAGAACAGGAACACGGCGAGCGCGCCGACGATGGACCCGAGCTCCGGGCGGCCCATCAGCTTGCGCAGCGGCGAGGTGTGGACCAGCCGTTCGTCGGCCTTGAGGGGCGGCTCGGGATGTGGTGCGGGTGCGGTCGCTGTCATCGGGTCCCCCGCTTCGTGTACGCCTTCAGCTCGGCCGCGCTGTCCTTGGTGATGATCTGCGGGCCCGTGAGGACGGGCTTGCCGCCGCCGAGCATGTCCGCGTTGTAGCGGTAGAGCCAGAGCAGGTCGACGGCCTCGTACCCCTGGAGGTAGGGCTGCTGGTCGACGGCGAAGCCGAGGGCCCCGGAGGCCAGCGAGTCGGCGACCTTGGCGTTGAGGTCGAAGGTGTCGATCTCGGCCTGGCTGCCCGCCTGCTGCTTGGCCTGGACGGCGGCGTCCGCGAAGGGCGCGCCGAGGGTGACGACGGCGTCGATGTCCTTGGTGGTCTGGAGCTTGGCCTCGATGGACGCCTGGACGTCGGGCATGTTGGTGCCGTCGACGTAGAGGTTCTCGACCGTGCCCTTGAAGGACTTCTTGACGCCGTCGCAGCGCTGCTCGTGGCCGACGTTGCCCCGCTCGTGCAGGACGCACAGGGCCTTCTTCTTCGCGCGCCCGGTCAGTTCCTCGCCGACCGCCTCGCCCGCGATGGTCTCGTCCTGGCCGATGTGGGTGAGCGCCCCGAAGGCCTTGGACTCGGCGGTGCCGGAGTTGATCGTCACGACCGGGATGCCGGCCTTCTTCGCCTTGGCGAGGACGCCCTTCATGGCGTCCGGCTTGGCGAGGGTGACGATCAGGCCGTCGACCTTCTTGTCGATGTACGTGTCGACCAGCTGGGCCTGCTGCTGGGCCTCCGCGTTGTTGGCGTAGAGGAAGTCGATGTTGTCCTTGACGGCGGCCTGTTTGGCGCCGTTCTGGACGATGTCCCAAAACGTGTCCCCTGCACCCGAGTGGGTGACCATGGCGAAGGTCCACTTGGGGGTGTTCACCGCGGCCTTGCCCTGGGCGGCGACCGCAGCCGCGCGCTCCTCGGCCCGCTTGCCGCCTGTGCTGCTGCAACCGGTGAGGGAAGCCCCGAGCACCGCCGCCAGCACGGCGCCCAGCGCGCGTACCCCTGTCCGAACCCTTGCCACGACGTCTTGCCCTTCTCGCTGTACTCCTGGGTGCGGCCGGGGGGTATTGAGCCAGACCCCGGCCGCCCAAGTATCGGTCATGGGGGTCCGTCGTGTGGTCAGCGGGTTGGTCATCGGGTGCCGCGGGCGGTGTATTTCTCAAGCGCCGGGACGTCCTTCGCGGTGACGATCGCGGGTCCGGTAAGGACCGGTTTGCCGCCGCCCAGGACGTTCCCATTGGTGCGATTCAGCCAGATTTCGTCGATGGCGAGGTAGCCCTGGAGGTACGGCTGCTGGTCGACGGCGAAGCCGACGGCCTGCGACTTGAGGCTCTTCACGACGGCCGCGTTGAGGTCGAAGGTGTCGACCTCCGCCTTGCTTCCGGAGCCCGCCTTCGCCTTCACCGTCGCGTCCGCGAAGGGCGCGCCGAGGGTGACGACGGCGTCGATGTCCTTGGCGGTCTGGAGCTTCGCCTCGATGGAGGAGGTGGTGGCGGGCATGTTCGTACCCTCCACATTGAGGTTTTCGACACTCCCCTTGAACGTCTGCTTCACGCCCGCGCAGCGCTCTTCGAGGGAGACGTTGCCCTGTTCGTGGATGACGCAGAGGACCTTCTTCTTTCCGCGCTTGGCGAGCTCCTCGCCGACGCCCTGGCCGGCGACCGCCTCGTCCTGGCCTATGTGGCTGAGCGCGCCCAGGGCCTTGGAGTGCCGGCCGCCGGAGTTGATGGTGACGACGGGGATGCCGGCGGCGACGGCCCTCTTGACCGCCGCGCCGACGGCTTCGGGCTTGGCGAGGGTGACGACGATGCCCTGCACCTTCTGGTCGACGGCCGCCTCTATGAGCTGGGCCTGTTCCTTGCCCTCCTTGTTGGCGGAGTAGAGGAACTCGACGTTGTCCTTGGCCGCGGCGGCCTTGGCGCCGCTCTGCACGATGTCCCAGAAGGTGTCGCCCTCGCCCGAGTGGGTGATCATCGCGATCTTGATACGGGGCGTGCCGGCCGGTGCGCCGCCCGCGCCGCTCTGTTCCGGCTTGTCCTCGGAGCTCTTGCCGCCGGACCCGCTGCACCCCGTGAGAGTGAGTGCGGCCAGCAGGCCCGCGGTGGTCAGGGCTGTCGCCGTACGAGTGGTACGCATCGTGGGTCCGCCTCGTCTCCCCCGCCGCCCGGTTGCGGCTGGGGGAGTTCTAGCGGCGGCTGCGCGATCCCGTCAATGGTTTGTCCGGACATTCCTCACGGGGTGCGGTTCATGTCCGGACAAGGAGCTGGAAGTCGAAGGTGTACCGCGAGGCCCGGTAGAGGTGCGAGCCGAACTCGACCGCCCGGCCGGTGCCGTCGAAGGTCCGCCGTTCCATCGTGAGCAGGGGTGCCCCGGCGCTCTCGTGGAGGAGCGCGCCCTCCTCGGCCCCCGCCGCCCGTGCACCGACGGTCTGGCGGGCGCTGTGCAGGATGACCCCGGCGGCGCGCATCACCCGATAGAGACCGGTCGCTTCGAGCTCGACGCTGTCGAGGGTGAGCAGCCCGGCGGGCAGGTGGTTGCGCAGGTACGCCATCGGCTCGCCGTGGGCGGAGCGCAGCCGGTCGATGCGGTGCACCTCGGTGCCCTCCGCGACGGCGAGGGCGGCGGCCACGGCGGGACCCGCCGGTTCGACGGCGTTGTGCAGGACGCGGGTCGAGGGTCGCTGTCCGGCCGCCTCCAGGTCGTCGTACAGGCTGCTCAGTTCGAGGGGGCGTCTGACCCTGCTGTGCACGACCTGTGTGCCGAAGCCCCTGCGGCGCACCAGCAGCCCCTTGTCCACGAGGGACTGGATGGCCTGCCGGACGGTGGGGCGGGACAGGCCGAGGCGGGCGGCCAGCTCGACCTCGTTGCCGAGGAGGCTGCCGGGTGAGAGCCGGCCCTTCTCTATGGCTTCTTCGAGTTGCTGGGAGAGCTGGAAGTAGAGGGGGACGGGGCTGGCGCGGTCCACGCCGAGCTGGAGGGCGACGGTGGAGGCGGTCGCGTGTTTTGGCACGGCAGTGAGCGTAGCCCTGTCGCAGCAGGACGTCACCAAGTCCGTTGCGCGTGAGTCCTGTTGTCCGTAGGTCTCTGTTGTCCGAAGGTCTCGGTTGCCCGGACGGCATGCCCTGTTGCCGTACGACCGTTGGGCGTAGGTCCTATTGTCCGGACAAAGTTCTTGACAGGGTTCCGGGCCTGTTGTGGGCTGGGCGCATGCGTATCGGACTCATGGGAACGGGCCGGATCGGCTCCTTCCACGCCGGGGTGCTCGCCCGGCACCGCGAGGTGGACTCGCTCGTACTGGCCGACGCGGACGCGGGACGCGCCGCGGAGGTCGCCCGGCGCGTGGGGGCCGAATTCACCCCTGCGGAGGATCTGTTGGCCTCGGGTCTCGACGCGCTGGTCATCGCGTCGGCGACGGCCGCGCACGCGGAGCTGATCGGCCGGGCCGCCCGGGCCGGGCTCCCCTGCTTCTGCGAGAAGCCCATCGCCACCGACCTGCCGGGAACCCTGGAGGCGCTGCGCGAGGTGGAGTCGGCGGGCACGGTGCTGCAGCTCGGCTTCATGCGCCGCTTCGACGCCGGGTACGCGGTGGCGCGCGAGCGGGTGCGGGCGGGCGAGCTCGGCCGGCTGCACACGGTGCGTACGGTCTCCTCCGACGCGGCGCCGCCTCCGGCCCCGTATCTGCCGCTCTCCGGCGGGCTCTACCGGGACTGTCTGGTCCACGACTTCGACATCCTGCGCTGGGTGACCGGGCGCGAGGTGGTGGAGGTGTACGCGGCGGGCTCGGCGGCTGGGCCCGCGATGTTCGCGGCGGCGGGCGACGTGGCGACGGCCGCGGCGGTGCTGACCCTGGACGACGGGACCCTCGTCACGTCGACCGCGACGCGCTGCAACGGCGCGGGCTACGACGTGCGGATGGAGCTGGCCGGGGAGCTCGACCAGCTCGCGGTCGGCCTGGACGACCGGACCCCGATCACCTCCGCCGAGGCGTCGGGCCCGCCCGCCCCCGCCAAGCCGTGGGCCGGGTTCCTGGAGCGGTTCGCCCCGGCGTACGAGGCGGAGCTGGACTCGTTCGTCGGGGTCGTGAGGGGCGAGCGGTCCAACCCCTGCGACGGGCGGGAGGCGCTGGAGGCGCTGCGGGTGGCGGAGGCGTGCGAGGTGTCCCGGCGGGAGGGCCGGGCGGTCCGGCTCGCGGAAGTGCCCGGTGCGTGAACGCCTCCACCGGTCGGCGGAAGTACGTGCGCGTGAATGCCTCCACCGGTCGGCAGAAGTACGTGCGCGTGAACGCCTCCACCGGTCGGCGGAGATGCGCGCGTGAACTCCCCCGTCGATCAGGGGAGTTCACGCTGCGGATCCGGTCTCAGTAGCCGACCGTGAAGCGCTCCCCGACGTGCTGCGGGCGCTCGATCTCGTCGATCAGCGCGACCGCGTAGTCCTCGGAGCTGATGCGGCTGTTGCCCTCGGCGTCCAGGACCAGGTTGTCGACGTCCGTGCGGTAGACGCCGGTGCGCTCGCCGGGCTCGATGGTGCCGGCGGGGCTGAGGTTGGTCCAGCGGATGTCGCTGACCGTGCGGTAGAAGGCGAGCGCGTCGCCGTGCGCGTGCATGATCTGGAGCACGAACTCCGGGAGGCCCTCGGTGTCCCACACCTGCTTGCCGTCCGGGGTGCGCAGCGAACCGGCGCCGCCGACCGTGAGCAGCAGGGGCGCATCAGCACCCAGCGCACGCACCCCCTCGACCAGGGACTTCGCCGCGGGCTCGATGGTCGCGAGGTGGCCGGGGCCGTCGCCGCCACCGCCGCCGACCGCGCTGATCAGGACGTCCTGCCCCTTGGCCGCGTCGGTCACCGATGCCGGGTCGAGGACGTCGCCGGTGATGACGGTGAGGTTCTGGTGGGCGGGGACGGTCAGCTTCGCCGGGTCGCGGACGACGGCGGTGACCTTGTGCCCCCGGTCGAGGGCTTCGCGCAGGATGCGGGTGCCGATGGATCCGTTGGCCCCGAAGAGGGAGATCTTGGCCATGGGAGGAGTCCTTCCGAGCGGTGCCGAGGGTGGCTGTACATGTACGAGGGGTGGTGATTTTCCGGTCCGGAAGACCGGTGGTGTTCCGTTGCCTCTTCAACATAGGAGGTGAGGGAGGCAAATGCCGGGTACGCTCCGGACACATGGTGGTGAAAAACCGACAATCGAGTGAACCGAGCGTTCCGGCGATCCCGGAGGTCCGGTTCCAGGCCCCCAGCTCGGCCCCGGCCGGCGTGGAGGTCCTGACCCTCGCCGCGCTGCGCCGCAATGCCTGTGCGGGTGCGATTTCCGTGCCGCACCGCCCCGACTTCCACCACCTCCTGCGGCTGGAGGGCGGTGTGCTCCCGCTGATGGTGGACTTCACGTCGTACGAGCTGCTGCCCGGCGAGTGGCTGTGGGTACGGCCGGGGCAGGTGCATCGCTGGGACGGCCTGTCCGGTGCGGAGGGGACCCTCGTCCTGTTCGAGGCGGGGTTCGCGGACCCTGCGACGGGTACGGCCGCCCGGCTGGACGACCCGTTCGGGCCGACGGTACGACGCCCTGCCGGGGACGACGCACAGGCGGCGCGACGCGCCCTCGACCACCTGGGCCAGGAGTTCCGGTCCCTGCGCGACGGCTCGCCGCTCCCTCTGGAGACCCATCTGTCGGTGCTCCGCCATCTGCTCGCGGTCCTGGTGCTGCGGCTCGCGCACATCGGGGAGGAGCCGGCGGCCCGCGACAGCCCGGACGCGTTCCTGCTGTTCCGTGCGGCGGTGGAGCGGGACTTCGCGCGGACCCGACGGGTCGAGGACTACGCCCGCGTCCTCGGCTACGCGTCCCGCACCCTGTCCCGGGCGACGCTCGCCGCGGCGGGGGTCGGCGCGAAGGAGTTCATCGACCGGCGGGTGGTCCTGGAGGCCAAGCGGCTGCTCACGCACAGCGACCACAGCGCGGCGAGGGTCGCGGGGCTGCTCGGCTTCCAGGACGCGGCCAACTTCGGGAAGTTCTTCCAACAGCGCGTGGGAGCAAGTCCGTTGGCGTTCCGCACGACGGCGCGGGGCAGCACGTCCTGAGCCTCTCCTGGGTGCTGCGCCACGGCGGGCCCGGCATCTGGGACGGCCTGATGTGCGTGCTCCCTCCGCCCGCGCGCCGCCGCGGACTGTCTCGCCCGGGGGCTGCCGCACGCCGTCCGTGCCGTACTGCGGAAGCGGGGCACCTGCCCTGGGCGGAGGATCCGGACGGATTCCGCGAGGCGGTGTCCCGCTTCCCGCTCACCAGCGGACAGGCAGCTTCCGCACGCCCCTGATGAGCAGGCCCGGCAGCCAGTCCAGCGGGCCGCCGTCCGGGGTGAGCGCCAGGTCGGGGCAGCGTTCCAGCAGCGTGCGGATGGCGATGCGCCCCTCCATGCGGGCCAGCGGGGCGCCCAGACAGAAGTGGATGCCGTGCCCGAAGGCGAGGTGGCCCTGCGGGGCGCGCCGGATGTCGAAGCGGTCCGGGTCCGGGTAGCGGGCCGGGTCGCGGTCGCCGCCCGCGAGCGAGACGAGCACGGGCTTGCCCTGCGGGACGACCAGGCCGCCGATCTCGACGCTCTCGCGGGCGAACCGGAAGGTCGAGTTCTCCACCGGTCCTTCGTAACGCAGCATCTCCTCCACCGCGCCGTCGATCAGACCGTCGAAGTCACCGCGCAGGGCGGCGAGTTGGTCGGGGTGGGAGAGCAGGGCGCGGACACCGTTGGAGATGAGGTTGACGGTGGTCTCGTGGCCTGCGACGAGCAACAGGAAGGCCATGCCGACGAGTTCGTCGGGCGAGAGCCGGTCGCCGTCCTCCTCGCCGGTCCTGATGAGCGCACTGAGCAGGTCCTCACCGGGGGACGAGCCCTTGGCCTCGATCAACTCCGCGAGGTAGGCGCCCATTTCGCCTACGGCAGCCAGGCTCGCCTCGGCGCCGGTCGGCGCGACGACCTCGCTGGACCAGGCACGGAAGCGGTCCCGGTCGAGGTCGGGCACGCCGAGGAGTTCGCAGATGACCGTCATGGGCAGCGGGAAGGCGAGCGCGTCGACCAGGTCGGCCGAGGAACTCCCCTTCGCCGTCATGGAGTCGATGAGCTCGTCGGTGATCTGCTGGACGCGCGGGCGCATCGCCTCGACGCGCCGCGAGGTGAACTCGCGGGCGACGAGCTTGCGCAGCCGGGTGTGCTGCGGCGGGTCGGTCTCCAGCATGTTGCTGCTCATCGGGGTGACCTGGTCCTCGTCCCACAGCTCCGAGGTGCGCCAGTTCTTGGCGAGCCGGGGGTCGGCGAGGGCCTTGCGGGCCTCTTCGTACCCGACGACCAGCCACATCTCGTCCACGTCGGCGGTGCGGACGTGGTGCACGGGTCCGGCCTGGCGCATCTTCTCGTAGTACGGATACGGGTTCGCCGTGAAGTCCTCGGTCCGGTCGCGCAGATCAATGATCGTCATGGTCCGTCTCTCCCGTCGAGCCGGGTCCCGCCCCTCGGCACCTGGCCTTCGCTTCACCCTACGTCGACGGCTCCCCTAGCCTCCGGAGGTGTCGAGGAGTCCGGCGTCGTGGGCGAGGAGGGCGATCTGGACCCGGTTGTTGAGGCCGAGCTTGGCCAGGATGCGGGAGACGTGGGTCTTCACCGTGGGCACGCTCATGTAGAGCTCCGCGGCGATCTCCGCGTTGGAGCAGCCGCGGCCCACGGCGACGGCGACCTCCCGCTCCCGGTCGGCGAGCAGGCCGAGCCTGCGCTGTGCGCGGTCCTTGCGCTCCTCCGCGCCGCCCGCGCCCGCGACGTGCGTGATGAGCTGCTGGGTCACCGCAGGGGACAGCACGGGGTCGCCTGCGGCCACGCGCCGTACCGCTGCGACGATTTCGGCGGGCGGGGTGTCCTTCAGCACGAATCCGGCCGCTCCGGCGCGCAGGGCACGCAGCACCTGTTCGTCGGCGTGGAAGGTGGTGAGGACGACGACCTCGGGGGCGTCCGGCCTCGCCCGCAGCTCTTCGGTGGCGGTGAGACCGTCGACGACCGGCATCCGGATGTCCATCAGCACGACGTCCGGCTTCAACTCCTCGACGGCTTTCGGCACTTGGGAACCGTCGGCGGCCTCGCCGACGATCTCGATGTCCTCGGCGCCGCCGAGCATGAAGGTGAGCCCGGCGCGCACGAGAGGGTCGTCGTCGACGAGGAGAAGCCTGATCCTGGTGATCGTCATGGCGCCCACGGTAGCCAAGCGCTGATGCGGAATCCGCCGTCGGGCTCGGGTCCGTGGCCGAGGCGGCCTCCGGCGAGGGTGGCGCGTTCGGTGAGGCCGATGAGACCCTGCCCGGAGCCGGGGACCTTGGGGACGTCGCCCTCGGGGGCGGGGTTGTGGAGGGTGACGGTGATTCCGTCGCCGGGGCGGCCGGTCACGGTGACGGAGGCTTCGGTGCCGGGGGCGTGCTTACGGGCGTTGGTGAGGCCCTCCTGGGCGATGCGGTAGATGGTGCGCCCGACGGCCGACGGCACGGCGGCCGGGTCGGCGATGCGGTTGTCGAGGGTGACCTTCATGCCTGCCTGGCGGGATTCGGCGACCAGCGCGTCCAGCGTGGCGAGGGTGGGCTGCGGGCGGTCGTCGTCGCCCGATCCCGGGCTGCGCAGCACGCCGATGATCTCGCGGAGGTCCTGGAGGGCTTCGTGGGCGCTGTCGCGGATGACTCCGGCGGCGCGGGCGACCTCGGCGGGCGGGGCGTCGGGACGGAATTCGAGGGCTCCGGCGTGCACGCTGAGGAGGGTCAGGCGGTGCGCGAGCACGTCGTGCATCTCGCGGGCGATGGCCTCGCGGGCGAGGCGCTGGGCCTGCTCGGCACGGAGCGCGGCCTCGGTCTCGGCCCGTACGGTCCGCTCGCGCAGCGACACGACGAGCTGGCGGCGGGCGCGTACGAACATCCCCCAGCCGACGATCAGCAGGGTGGTCACCAGACCGGCGACGGCCGCCGCACGGAAGGACATGCTCGGGTCGGGGCGCAGCCAGGTCTGGAGCAGCCCGGTGGTGAGCGCGGCGGCGGCCAGCGAGCCCGCCACCTTGAACGGGCGGTGCACCGTGACGCCGAACAGGGCGATGATCATGGCGCCGGACGAGGTCGGCGCGACGGCGGAGAGCGCGATGAGAGTGGCCGCCACCCCGACGGGCCAGCGCCTGCGCAGCCAGAGGGCGCAGCAGGCCAGCGCCCCCGCGACCTGGTCGAAGACGAGCGCGACGCGGGATTCGCCGAGGTCCGCCACGGTCTCCGCCGCCGCGAGCCCGATGGCCGCGGCGAAGACGAACATCAGGAGGTCGACGATCCAGTCCCGCAGGGTGCGGCGCGGCCGTGACCGCGTGCTCCCGCCGGGGTCGGGTGCGCGGCCGGGGTCGCCGCCCCGGTCGCCGGGCAGCTCGGGGCCGCCCATCGCCGACGGCAGCAGCCACCGGTACTCCTGTTCGCTCATGCCTCCAAAACTACGCAGGTGGGGACGGTGCGGGCGGCCGTCGGACGCAGACAGCGACCAAAGTCGTCCCGGTGGCTACTTTCGACGCGGTCACGGCCCGGTCCGACCGCCCTGCGGACGATGGTGGGGCAGGGCCCGGCGGGGCCAGGGTGGTGTGCATGAAGCGAATCTTCGAGATCGTCGGTTTCCTGTTGATGCTGTGGGGCGTGGGCGGGCTGATCCATGAGTGGTTCGACTGGTTCAAACTGTGGGGGATCGTGGAAAGGCTGGGCTGGTTCGAGGGGTACGAGATCTACGCGAACATCGTGCTGGCGGTGGCGGGCATCGCGCTGATGGTGGCGTCGGAGCGGTTGGGCGGGCGCAGCGAGCAGAAGGGCTGACGGCGCGTCACTCCGTCCGGCCCGCCGCCCGGCGGCCCCAGGCCGTTCCCGCCAGGACCAGTACGCCGCCCAACAGGCCCGGTGCGCCCAGCCGTTCGCCGCCGATCGCGATGCCGACGGCCGCCGCCCACAGGGGTTCCGTACCGAGCAGCAGGCTGACCCGGGACGGCGAGGTGCGCCGTACCGCCCACATCTGCACGGCGAATGCGAACAGCGTGCAGCACACGGACAGGAACAGCAGCCCCGCCCACTCCCCCGCCCCGAACCCGGCCGCCACGCTCCACGGCGAGGGGCCGGTCCCGGGCGCGGCGGCCAGGACGGCGAACACCGCGACGGCGGCGCCGAGTTGGATGGTGGTCAGCGACAGGGCGTCGGCGCCCTGGACCGCCTTGAGCCGCGCCATGAACAGCACGTGCGCGGTACGGGCCACCGCGGCGAGCAGCATCAGAAGGTCTCCGGCCGACGGCTCGGTGAAGCCGCCGCCCTGGGTCAGCAGCAGCACGCCAAGCACCGAGAGACCGGCGGCGGCCAGGAACGCGCGGGGCGGCGCGGTCCTGGTGACGGCGGCCTCGGCGAGCGGCGTGAAGATCATCGTGAGGCTGATGATGAGTCCCGCGTTGGTCGCCGAGGTGTGCACGACGCCGTACGTCTCCAGCAGGAAGATCCCGCTGAGTACGACACCGAGCAGTCCGGCGCCCCGCCACTGCGCCGCGCTGAGCGCCCGCAGTCTCCGCCACCCGGCGACGACGAGCACCGGCAGCACGATCGCGAACCGCAGCACCAGTACCGCGACGACGGTGTGCGCGGTGGTGATTCCCTTGGCGGCGAGGTAGCTGGCACCCCACACCACCGCCACTCCCAGCACGGGAAGGTCGGCGAATCCGGTCCCGCGCGCGGACGCGGGCGCGGGGGTGTTTACGGCGGGCGAGGTGGCGGCCACGGCGCGGTCTCCCACTGACGGTGCGGTGTGGAGGCTTCGGCGGCTCGCACGCGGGCGCCCACCGTACCCGGACGACGATCTTCCCGGGAAGGGGTTTCGGCGTCCGTGCAGCCCTGTCCGGGGCCTCGGGTTCGGTGTCCGAATGGCGCCAGCGCGGGAGGCGGCCGGCCGGTTTCCTTGAGTTCACAAGCGGTGCTTGGGACAAGCGCCGCACAGCGGAACGGCAGAAGAGGAACACCGCAATGTCTACGACGGAGATCTCGACGGCAGCGCGCACGGTCACCAAGGTGGCCCTGGTCACGGGCGGCAGCAGGGGCATGGGAGCGGCCGTCGCCCTGCGGCTGGCGCAGGACGGGGCCGATGTGGTGGTGACCTACGTGGAGGGGGCAGCGGCGGCGCAGGACGTGGTGCGGAAGATCGAGGCCCTGGGTCGGCGGGCGCTCGCGATACGGATGGACGCCGCCGACGCGGAGTCGGTCACCAGCGCCGTGGCGACCGCCGCCGACGCCTTCGGCCGGCTGGACGTGCTCGTCAACAACGCCGGAATCGGTGTCCTCGGCCCGATCGAGGGGCTGACGCTCGCGGACCTGGACAGGGTGCTGGCGGTCAACGTGCGGGCGGTGTTCCTGGCCTCGCAGGCGGCGGCTTCCGTCCTGGAGGACGGCGGCCGGATCATCTC
The DNA here is from genome assembly GCF_053610825.1 of Streptomyces sp. NPDC054863. Lineage (NCBI taxonomy): Bacteria > Bacillati > Actinomycetota > Actinomycetes > Kitasatosporales > Streptomycetaceae > Streptomyces > Streptomyces sp. NPDC054863. Next base: position 22,035 of record NZ_JBSGZD010000016.1, read on the forward strand.
GACCGGCTCGGCCCTCACCCGGTACGCCGGCGGGCCCGGCGGCAGTCTCTACGCGATGAGCAAGTCGGCCCTGACCGGACTGACCAAGGCCCTCGCACGGGAGGTCGGCGACCGGGGCATCACGGTCAACCTGATCCACCCGGGCGCGGTCGACACGGACATGAACCCCGCGGACGGTCCGTTCGCCGAGCCGCAGCGGGCGAACACGGCGCTCGGCCGGTTCGGACGGCCGGAGGAAGTCGCCTCGCTGGTGGCGTACTTGGCCGGTGACGAGGGGGCGTACGTGACGGGCGCGGAGCTGGTCATGGACGGCGGGCACGCGGCGTAAGGGGCTCGCGGCACCACGACACGCGGACAAGGGGCACGCGGCACAGGGGCCGGGGACCGGGGATGCCCGGCCCCCGGCCCCGGCCGTCGGCCCGCCCCCGCAGAACGCGAGTCGCAAGCCGCGAGCCGCACCCACAGGACCTTCACAGCGAACCCCAACCATCCGCACGTATCAGGGCATTGCCCCCTTCCTTGTGCACGAGTTCCACACACTGGATACGATGCGCCCCCGGACCCGCCCACGGACGGATACCGGACGGGTACCGGGCGGAAGCCCGCAGCAGTCGGGAAAGGCAGGTGCCGTGCGCGTACGAAACGGTGTCCCCCCGGCCCCTCCTGAGGGCTCCTCAGGCGGTCCGGCCGGCCTTCGCCGCCGTCCCCACCGCCCCGGCCCGGCCCTCCCGCTGCCAGCCGCCGGCCGTGAGCCCCGACTCCACCGCCGTACGGAATTCCCCGAGTCCGTGCACCAGGGCCTCCCGCGCGGCCGGCGGCATCGCCGCGACAGCGGCCACCAGCGCCTCCTCGCGGCGGGCGCGCAGGTCCCGCAGGTAGCTGCGGCCCGGCGCGGTCAGCCGCAGCTCGACCTCGCGCCTGCTGACGGGGCTGGCCGTGCGCTTCACGTACCCCAGCGCCTCCAGCCGGTCGCAGAGCCTGCTGACCGAGGGCGGTGCGGCGCCCAGGTCGTCGCCGAGCGTGCGCAGATTGATGCCTTCGGCGCGCTCCAGGATGTGCATGACGCGCAGTTGCGAGGACGACACAGGTGCGGGGGACACCGCGTCCCTGCCGCGCTCCCACAGCACTTCCAGCAGCGCGATCACCTCGCAGGCGACCTCGGCGGCAGCCGCTGCCGCGACACCCGGTACGGCATCCGGCGCGCCCTCGCTGCGAAGGCGTGAGCCCTGGAGGTCCACGCTTGCCCTCCCCGTACATCCTGAGAGAAAGAGATTCTCCGACGTTGGACAGACTCGCGTCCGTGGAACGCCATCTGCGTGCCGCCGCCCCCCATGCGCTGCTCGATGCGGTGCGCACGGTCCTGACGGACCTCTACGGCTCTCTTGCGGTCGATCTGTTGCTGGCCGACTACGCGATGACGATACTGCAACCGGTCGGGGCGCCCCCTCGTACCTTCCGGCCCGTATCGGCGCGGACAGGTGCGCCGGGGCGGGCCTTCGGAGCGCAGGAACCGTTCCCCTGCGCGGACGCTTCCCCCGGTTCCGTGATCGCACACCTGCCGGTGACGGTGCGCGGCGACCGGCTCGGCGTTCTCTGCGTCACGCTCCCCGAGGAGCGCTACGACACGGACGTACTGGCCGAACTCGCGGAGGCGGCACAGGCGTTGGGCCATCAGATCGTGGTCGCCGAGCGCGACACCGACCTGTATCTCCGGGCCCGCCGGGCGGAGCGGCTCACGCTGGCCGCGGAGATCCAGTGGGGGCTGCTGCCGGGACGCGCCTGCGCAGGCGCCGAGTACGAGCTGGGGGCCCAACTGGAGCCCGCGTACGCGATCCACCGCGACAACTTCGACTGGTCGGCGTCGGACGACCACCTCACGCTCGCCCTCACCCACGGCATGGGCGAGGGCATCGACGCCGCGCAGCTCACCGGCCTCGCCATCAACGCCCTGCGCAACGCACGCAGGGCCGGGCTGAGCCTCGCGGACCAGGCGTGCATGGCGGACCAGGCGATCTACGGCCAGCACCGGGGCGCGCTCCACGTGTCCGTACTGCTGCTGCGGATCCATCTGCCCACCGGCGAGGCGGAGATCGTCGCCACGGGTTCGCCGCGGGTCCGGCGGCTGCGGGACGGCGCCGTGGAGGCCGTGCAGCTGGACGCACAGCTGCCGCCCGGCATGTTCGAGGACTCGGTGTACACGGCGCAGTCCTGGCAGGTGCGGCCCGGCGACCGGCTGCTGTTCCTGAGCGACGGGGTGTACGACGCGACCTCGCCCGCCGGGGAGCGCTACGGCGAGCAGGCCCTGGCCCGCGCCGTGCAGTCGACGCGGCTGCTGCCGCCTTCGCAGGTTCCGCGCGCCGTGCTGCACGAGCTGGCGGGACACCGCGGGGAGAGCGTGGCGGTCGACGACGCGATGGTCGTGTGCCTGGACTGGCACGGGCGCGCCCGTACGGAGTGACCTGTACGGAGTGAAGTACTGAGGTACGTCGGCGGGGCCCGCGGCATCGAGTACCACGGCCCCGCCGACGCACCGTCACATGAACTGCTCAGCCGCCGAGTTCGTGATGGCGGGAGGCCAGGGACGCGGCGCCCGTCTCGGTCAGCGAGCCGAAGAGGCGCAGTCGGGAGATGCCGCCGTCGGGGAAGATGTCGACCCGCACCCGGCTCGCCGCCGGGGCGGAGGCCAGCACGAACCGGTGGTTGGTGTCGGGCTGCAGGCGGGTGCGGGGCAGGATCTCCGTCCACTCCCCCGCGTCGCCGTCGCGGACCGAGAGGGCCGCCCAGCCGGCCGAGTTGCCCTTGAGGCAGGCGGTGTCGATCTCGACGGCGCGGATCTCGGCCTGCTCGACCAGGTGGTAGCTGATCCAGTCGTTGCCCTTGTCGCGGCGGCGGCGGGTCTCCCAGCCGTCGTCCATCTTGCGGGAGCGGCCCGGCTGGATGGTGTTGGTGGCCGGGGAGTAGAAGCGGTCGGAGGCGTCCTCGACGCGTCCGCCGTTCTCCAGGGCGACCAGGTCGAAGGTGCCCAGCGTGGTCAGCCAGGCCGGGTCGGGGACGACCTCGCCGTACACGCGGAGGCGGGCGATGCCGCCGTCGGGGTGCTGGTTGACCCGCAGGTGCGTGAAGCGCTGCTCGGCACGGACGGCGAAGCCGTTGGCCGCGTGGCCGCCGACTGCCGTGCGGGGGACGAGAGTCGTCCACTTGACGTCGGAGGAGAGGAGGTCGTCGGGGGACGGGGAGCCGGGCACGGAGGTGCCTTCGACGGAGACCGCCTGCGGGTAGTTGCCGCGGAAGTGGGCGGTGTCGACGACGATGCCGCGGACGACGCCGGGGGCGCCGAGGCGTACCAGCGCCCAGTCGTGGTCCTCGTCGGTGGGGTGCGGCTGCTCGGCGGAGACTCCGCGTCGGCGGCGGGTCTCCCAGCCGTCCATGATCTTGCCCTTGTGCCCGAAGCGCTCCGGGTCGAAGTGCGCGGGCTCGGGGATGAGCATGTTCTCGCGCTCGGCGAAGAACTCGTCGTTCGCGGCGATCACGCCGGCGCCGAGACGGCGGTCGGCCAGGTCGACGTGGTGGGCGAAGGGGAAGACGGCGGTGCGGTAGTCGGCGTACGGGTCGCCGCCGCCGAAGGGGCTGGCGTCGCCGGTGAAGGAGGGTATTCCCGCCGGGGATCCTGTCGGGTTGCCCGCTGAGGTGTCGGTCATGGGGGTCACTTGTTCCTTTCGAGCAGGCGGCCGGTCGGCTCGGCGAGGGTGCCTTCGTGGGCGATGCGCACACCGCGCAGCCAGGTCTGCTTGACGACGCCGTGCAGGGTCTTGCCCGCGTACGCCGTGACCTGGTTGCGGTGGTGGAGTTCCACGGGGTCGACCGTGAAGGTCTCCTCGGGGGCGAGGACCGCGAAGTCGGCGTCGCGGCCGGCCTCGATGGCGCCCTTCTGGCTCAGTCCCGCGAGCTTCGCGGGGGCCGCCGACATCCAGCCGACGACCTCGTCCAGCGAGCGGCCCCGCTTGCGGGCCTCGGTCCAGACGGCGGGCAGGCCGAGCTGGAGGGAGGAGATGCCGCCCCAGGCGGACGCGAAGTCCGGGGTCTTCAGGTCGGTGGTGCACGGCGAGTGGTCGGACACGATGCAGTCGATCGTGCCGTCGGCCAGACCGTCCCACAGCGCGTCCTGGTTGGCGGCCTCACGGATCGGCGGGCAGCACTTGAACTCCGTTGCCCCGTCCGGGACTTCCTCGGCGGTGAGGGTGAGGAAGTGCGGGCACGACTCGACCGAGACCCGGATGCCCTCGCGCTTGGCGGCGGCGATCAGCGGCAGGGCGTCGGAGGAGGAGAGATGCAGGACGTGGACGCGGGCGCCGAGCCGCTTGGCGAGCGCGATGAGGCCCTCGATGGCGGTGTTCTCGGCGTCGCGCGGCCGGGAGGCCAGGAAGTCGGCGTACTTCGCGCCGGACTTCTGCGGGGCCTCGGCGAGGTGGTGCGGGTCCTCGGCGTGCACGATCAGCAGGCCGCCGAGGCCCGCGATCTCCGCCATGGACCGGGCGAGCTGGTCCTGGTCGAGCTCCGGGAACTCCTCGACGCCGGACGGCGAGAGGAAGCACTTGAAGCCGAAGACCCCGGCCTCGTACAGCGGCCCCAGGTCGGCGACGTTGGACGGGATCGCGCCGCCCCAGAAGCCGGTGTCGATGTGCGCCTTGGGGCGGGCGACGTCCTGCTTGATCCGCAGGCCCTCGACCGTGGTGGTCGGCGGCAGCGAGTTGAGCGGCATGTCGAGCAGGGTGGTGATGCCACCGGCCGCGGCGGCGCGGGTGGCGGTCCAGAAGCCCTCCCACTCGGTGCGGCCGGGGTCGTTCACGTGGACATGGGTGTCGACGAGGCCGGGGAGCAGGGCGTGCTCGCCGAGGTCCTCGAAGCGGGCCCCGTCGGGCACTCCCTGGCCCTTGTCCCCGTACGCCTCGTACGGCAGCACGGCGAGGATCTTCCCGCCCGCGACGGCGACCGAGGCAGGGCGGGTGCCCTCGGGGGTGACGACGCGCGAAGAGCGCAGCACCAGTTCCACGTCGGCGTCTCGCACGTCCGGCTCAGTCACTCACGTCTCCTGTTCAACGACCCGTTTCAACGTTCTGTTGAAGCCTTGCACTGCAGCGGAGTCTTCATCCGGACCTCCGAGCCGTCAAGGGGTCCACCGGGCGGAGCGGGCCGGATGTGATCACCGACACCACCCTTGGATGTTTCCACAGAATGGAATTAGAATTCCGCTTGGTAGAATGTAGCTCCTGCCATGAGGGGTGTTCCGGACCACCACAGGTAGTCTGCTGCCTTGCCTGCCAGCCCCGAAAGGACCGCTCCGTGCCGACGTCCAGCGCCAGCACCACCGACGCTTCCAAGCCTGCCGCCACCAGTGGCGGCGTGCAGTCCCTGGAGCGCGCCTTCGACCTCCTTGAGCGAATGGCCGACGCGGGCGGTGAGGTCGGGCTGAGCGAACTCTCCGCCAGCAGCGGGCTGCCGCTGCCGACCATCCACCGCCTGATGCGGACGCTGGTGGCGTGCGGTTACGTGCGCCAGCAGCCCAACCGGCGGTACGCGCTGGGCCCCCGGCTGATCCGGCTCGGCGAGAGTGCGTCGCGGCTCCTGGGGACCTGGGCCAGGCCCTATCTCGCGCGGCTGGTCGAGGAGACCGGCGAGACCGCCAACATGGCGCTGCTCGACGGCGACGAGATCGTGTACGTGGCACAGGTGCCGTCCAAGCACTCGATGCGGATGTTCACGGAGGTGGGGCGGCGGGTGCTGCCGCACTCGACGGGCGTCGGCAAGGCGCTGCTCGCGCACACCCCGGCGGACGAGGTACGGGCACTGCTCGCCCGCACCGGCATGCCGGCCGCCACCGACAAGACCATCACGACTCCCGACGGCTTCCTGGAGGCGCTGGAGCAGGTGCGGCGGGCGGGATACGCGGTGGACGACAACGAGCAGGAGATCGGGGTGCGGTGCCTGGCGGTGTCCGTGCCGAACTCGCCCACCGCGGCGGCGGTTTCGATCTCCGGCCCCGCGGGGCGGGTGACGGAGACGGCGACCGAGCGGATCGTGCCGATTCTGCAGGAGGTGGCACAGGAGCTCTCCGCCGCGCTGGCGAGCTCGGGGGTTCAGGGGTAGTAGCCGGGGGCGGCCCCGCTACCCATGGGGGCTGGGGGCCAGGCCTTGAGGGGCGCGGGGAACTGCGCGATCAGCCACAACGCACCCGCACGACGCCCCCCCGTCGGCCCCGCCCCGTGCACGGACTGCGTCCGTGCGTCCTCACACGCCGGACGGGCTGAAAATGCCCAGCCGGCCGTCCGTCATCGTCACCGTGCGGTCCGCCACCTCCAGGTGGGTGTGGTCGTGGGTGACCAGGACGGTGGCGACGCCCCGGTCGCGGGTCAGACCGGCCAGCAGGTCGAGGACCGCTGCTCCCCGTTCGTGGTCGAGCGCGCTCGTCGGTTCGTCGACGAGCATGACCGCCGGTTCGTTCATCAGGGCGCGGGCGATGTTGATGCGCTGGCGCTGGCCGCCCGAGAGCTGGTGCGGGCGGCGGTCCGCCTTGTCGGACAGGCCCACCGCGTCCAGCAACTCCTTTGCCCGGTCCCGGAATTGGCGGGGCTTTCGGCCCGACAGGTGGGCCATCACCTGGAGTTGCTCCAGCGAGGTGAGCGAAGGCAGCAGATTGGGCTGCTGGAACACGATGCCGATCCGGTCCCGGCGCAGCTCCGCCTTCTGCGCGCGGCTCAGCGGTTCCGTCTCCGTACCGTCGACCATCACCCGCCCCGTGTCGGGAGTGACGAGCGTGGCGGCGACCGCGAGCAGGCTGGACTTGCCGGATCCCGAGGGGCCGACGACGGCCACCAGCCCTCCCGCCGGGACCTCCAGCGAGACCGTGTCCAGGGCGGTCAGACGGGCCCCTTCACCGTCCGGGTAGGTGAGCGTGACGTCTTCCAGTACGAGGGTCATCGGGCACTCCCGAGCGCGGTGAGGGGGTCGACGGCGGTGATGCGCCGGATGGACAGGGCGGCGCCGACGATGCCGAGCGCGATCATGACGAAGGCGGGGACCAGGAGCGTCGCGGCCTCCAGGACGAAGGGGACGGCGCCGCCGATCAGGGCGCCGAGGAGGGTGGCGAGTCCGGTGCCGATCAGGGTGCCGGTGCCGAGCATCACCACCGCCTGGCCGAGGGCGTCCTTCAGCAGGTAGGGGGTGGAGGCGCCGAGGGCCTTCAGGACCGCGATGTCGCCGCTGCGCTGGATCGTCCAGACCGTGAAGAACGCGCCGACGACCAGCGCCGAGATCGCGAAGAGGAAGCCGCGCATGAGCTGGAGCGAACCGTTCTCCGCCTGGTAGGAGGGGAGCGCGGCGAGCGAGTCGGCCAGGGCGACGGACCGCGTCCCGGTCGCCCTGTCCCCCGCCGGGTAGTCGGCGTCGCCGGTGAGGGCGACCACCGTGGCCTGCTCCTCCATCGACGTACCGCTGTGGCCGAGCTTCTGCCAGTCGTCGAGCGAGGTCCACACGACCGGGGTGTGGCTGTACATCGCGCCGCCCTCGACGGCCGCGACGGTCTCCTCGACCGGGCCGAGCCTGACCTTGTCGCCCGCCTTGAGGTTCAGTTCCTCTGCGGCCTTGGTGGAGAGGACCACCTGGCCCGGGCCGAGCCGGTGGGAGGCCGGGGCGATCTTCGCCGTGGGTTCGACGCCGAAGGCCGCGACGGCGACCGTGCGGTCACCGGCCCACCCGTTGACCGTACGGATGCCGATCGGCTGGGCGCTCTCGACGCCCGGCTGCTTCGCCCAGTCGCGCCACGCGCCCTCCCCCACCGAGGAGTTGGTGAACGACACCTGCTGGCCGTCCGGGGGCGCGGCGAACGCGAGCCGGTCGGCGGGCAACGAGGTGAGGGCCGCGGTGTTGTCCCTGCCGAGCCCCGCGGTCAGCCCGGACAGCAGGCCGACGAGCAGGGTGATCAGCACCACGACCGAGCCCATCAGGGCGAACCGGCCCCTGGCGAATCGGAGGTCTCTCCATGCAACGAACATGATCCCCACTCTGGTCGCGCGGGCACGCGAAAACATCGGGCGGCGGATCGCTTCGATATCAACCTTTTGATTGACCGGTCCACCGGGTGTCCCCTTTAGGCTGGAAAGAACCATGGAATCCGCCGCGCACTCCCCCATGCCCTCCGCCACGTCTTCGCCCCTGCTTCCCCCCATGCCTTCGCCCCTGCCCTCCGCCGCCCTCGCCTTCAGCCCGGTGCTGCGCGTCCTGCGCGTCTGTCTGCACGCGCTGCTCGCCGGGCTGCTCGCGCTCGCCGCGGTCAAGGCGGTCGCGGGCGGCGAAGGCGGTGCGCACGCGTACGGGGTCGTCGCGGCGGCCCTGGTGATGGCCGGGGTGTACGCGGCCGGGACGCTGAGCCCTTCGGTGAGCCACTCGCAGCGCGCCGCCGCGGTGTGGCTGGCCGCACTGTGCGCGTCCTGGCTGGTGCTGCTGGCCCTGTCGCCCGACGGCCTGTGGGCGGCCTTCCCGCTCTACTTCCTCCAACTGCACCTGCTGCCGATGCGGTGGGGGCTCGCGGCTGTCGCCCTCACCGCGACCGCCGCGATCACCAGCTTCGTCCTGCACGGGCAGCCGGTCTCCCCCGGCACGTTCATAGGGCCACTGCTCGGCGGCGCCGTCGCCGTGGCGACCGTACTGGGCTATCAGGCCCTGTACCGGGAGAGCGAGCGGCGCCGCGAGCTGATCGACGAGCTGCTGTCCACCCGCGCCGAGCTCGCCGAGGCCGAGCGGGCGGCCGGCACGCTCGCCGAGCGCGAGCGGCTCGCCCGCGAGATCCACGACACCCTCGCGCAGGGCCTGTCCAGCATCCAGCTCCTGCTGCGTGCCGCCGAGCGTGCCCTGCCCGGCGACGACCACGGCGACGACCCGGCCCTCGGCCACATCCGGCAGGCCCGCGAGGCCGCCCAGGACAACCTCGCCGAGGCACGCCGTTTCGTACGGGCGCTGAGCCCGCCGGACCTGGAGCACGGTTCGCTGGCCGGCGCCCTGGAGCGGCTGTGCACGCCGACGCCCGGCGGGCCAGCCGTGCAGTTCGGCATCAGCGGGACGCCGGTGGAGCTGCCCACTCCGTACGAGGTCGCCCTCCTGCGCATCGCGCAGTCCGCGCTCGCCAACACGGTGCGGCACGCCAAGGCGGACCGGGCGGAGATCACGCTCAGCTTCATGGAGACGTCCGTCGCGCTCGACATCGTCGACGACGGCATCGGCTTCGACCCGAAGCGCACGAAGCGACGTCCGGCCCCCGGGGACGGCGGCTTCGGACTGCCCGCCATGCGCTCCCGGGCCCGCTCCCTGGGCGGCACCCTGAGCGTCGAGTCGGCGCCCGGCCAGGGCACGGCCGTCGCGATCACCCTGCCCCTGCCCCTTCCGCCCCCTTCGCCGTCACCGACCGCCGGAGTGCCCTCATGAGCGCGTCCCCCATCCGTCTGCTGCTCGCCGACGACCACCCCGTCGTACGGGCGGGCCTGCGCGCCGTGCTCGACACGGAGCCGGACTTCGCCGTCGTGCAGGAGGCGTCGACGGCGGAGCGTGCCGTGCAGCTGGCGGCGGCCGGCGGGATCGACGTGGTGCTGATGGACCTCCAGTTCGGTCCGGGCCGGATGCACGGCTCGGAGGCGACGGCCGCGATCGCCGCCCGGCCCGGCGCACCCAGGGTGCTGGTCCTCACCACGTACGACACGGACGCGGACATCCTCGCGGCCGTCGAGTCGGGGGCCGCCGGTTACCTCCTCAAGGACGCCCCGCCGGAGGAGCTGGCCGCGGCGGTGCGTACGGCCGCGGCCGGCCAGTCGGCGCTCGCGCCCGCCGTCGCGCACCGGCTGATGGACCGGATGCGCACCCCGGCGGAAGCCCTCACCAAGCGGGAACTGGAGGTCCTCCAGCTGGTCGGCGAGGGCCTCTCCAACCAGCAGGTCAGCAAGGCGCTCTTCCTCAGCCAGGCCACCGTGAAGTCACACCTGGTGCACATCTACGCGAAACTGGGCGTGGACTCCCGTACGTCCGCCGTCGCGGCGGCTACGGCCCGCAGGCTGATCAGAAGGTAAGGAACCGAAGAATCCCCATGACCCACTTCATGTACGACGTCCAGGGCACCGCCGTCGACGAGCCGGACGCGGACACCGTCCGCAGGCTCGTCCAGGAGGCTCTCGCGAGCACCGACACCGTGAACCCGGACGTTTCGCTGACCCACGAGAGCGGCTGGTCGCTGAGCGCGTACGCGGGTGGCCTGCTGCTCTGGGAGAACGTCGAGGACGAGGAGGCCGCGCCCGGGTCCCAGGACCAGGTGGCCGAGGAGGAGGTCCTGCGGCTGTTCGCGCTGCTCGCGGCGGGCGAGGTCGCGCAGATCGCGGCGCTGGACTGGCAGCGGGCGGCATAACTCCCTGGTGGGGGCGTTGGCGGGCTGCCTAGTATCCGGCGGGTGGAGAGACTGGGTTCGGCACACGACACATTCCTCGGGCTGACGCTGCTGGCGGAGCGCGCCGCGTCGGGCGGGGCACAGGCCGCCGAAGTCGCCGCGCTGCTGCCCCGCTCCGTACCGGAGTCGCCCGAGGCGGCGCTGGCCCTGGCGGGTCTCTACGAGCAGTTGGGTCCGCACCTGCGCGGGCGTCCGCTGCCGCCGTGGCGGGCGGCGGCCGGGCTGCCGGCCCGGGTGCGGATCGCCTGGCTGCGCGCCGAACTCCTCCACGACCCGTCTGCGGTGCGGCGCGAGCCGTCGGCCCGGCTCCTGCTGCATGCGGTACGGGACGCGGACGTGGCCCGCGCGCACCGCCCGGATCTGCTGGTCACCGAGCTGACGCGCACCGGCGACCCGGCACTGCGGGCGCAGGCCCTGCGGCTGGCGGTGGCGGGACTGCACGCCGGACTGCTGACGCCGGCGGGTGCGCGGGCACGGCTGCTGGAGCTGGTGCAGTCTGCGGGCGCGGGAGCGTCGACGGACCTGGACGATCCGGTCGTACGCGACGTACATACGGAATCCGTGCTCGCGAAAGCCGTGCGCACGGAAGCCGCACTCACCGAAGCCGCACTCGCTGAAGCTGTGCTCACCGAAGCCGTACTCACCGAACTCGCCGAGCCCTGGGCCGCGCTGGACCCGCTGCCGCCCGAATCGGCGGCGGCCTTCCTCTCCGCCGGTACGGCGACGGCGACGGTACGCCCGGGTGTGGCCGATGCGGCGCTGGCCGTCGCCGCCCGGCACGGCCACGGCGGCGTGCTGCGGCAGGCGGTCGAGGACCCCGCGCTGCCGCCGGGACTCCGGCGCCGCGCTCTCGAACTCCTCGGCGACCTCGCCGAGCGCGGTGAGGTCGGCGATCTGACGGCCGTCGCCGCGCGGGATCCGCTGCTGTTCGGCGGGCCGCTCGTGGCCTGTCTGCGCGGGATGCACCGGCGCGGGCACTTCGCGGCCGACGCGGACGTGCCCGCACTGGTGACGCTGGCGCTGGCCGACCACTCGGTCCGGGCGCTCGATCTCGCCACCGTCCTTTTCACCTGCCGCCACACCCTGCTGCGGGTGCTCGTCGACGCACCCGGCACCGATCCGGACTGGCCGCGCAGGCTCGCACTGCTGGTGGCGCTCGCGGGGCAGGGGGCGGGCGACCTTCCGATCGGGGCGGAGATCACGCGCGTACTGCGGTCACTGCCCCCGGGTCCGGCAGCCGGGCCCTTCCTGGAAGCGTTGCGGACACTGCGGTACGAGGACGCGGAGGAGGCCGTGCTCGCGCTCCTCCCTGCGGTTCCGTCGGCCGCCCTCGACGCGCTGGAGGCGGTGGGCGGGGACCGGACGGTGGAGGTACTGCGCGAGGGGTTCGGACTGGGCGGGGACGGCGCGCCGGGCGCGGAGTACGAGCCGGGCGCGGAGTACGGACCGGGCGGAGAGTACGCGCCGAGCGAGGAGTACGGACTGGGCGAGGGCGGCGGGAGCGGTGCCCGTGCCGGCTCCGGCATCGCTCCTCATCTGCGGCCCGTGCGGCAGCAAGCACTCGGCCTGCTCTGGCAGTTGACCCGGGACCCGGAGCAGCGCGGCGAGCTGCTCTCCCGGCTCGACCCCGCCGAACTTCCCCTCCCCGTCGCCGCCGACCTCGGCGGGCCGGACGAGCGCGAACTCGCCCTGTTGCGCTCCCACTTGGACCCGCACGACCCGAGGGCGGCCCTCCTCAGACTGGCCGTCCACGGCAGCAGCAGCACGCTGCCCGTCCTCGCCGCCCTGCTGCTGCGCCTCGCGGGCGAGGTGGCCGCGTCCGTCGAGCCCGGCAGGGCCGCACCGCGCGTCCCCCCGGAGGCGGCGGACCGGCCGGAGTGGCCTCCCGGCGAGCCGGAGATCCCGCAGGACGTCGTGGACGCCCTGCGCGCCCTCGGCGGTCGGCTCCATCTGCGGCAGCGCATCCGGCCGCGCTGGCACCTCGACGCGATCCGGACGGCCGACGCGGGGCACGCGCTCGTCGCGGACCTGGCACTGGGTCTGCTGGAGCGGCCGGAGCTGGGCGGGGGTGAACAGGCCGTCCTTCTCCGGCTGTTGCTCGACTCGCCGTCCCCGCGCACCCGCCCCCGAGTGCACCGGCTGCTGCGCCATCCGGACCGGCACGTCCGCAAGCACGTGATCGCGCTGCTCGCCCGGGACGCCACGGGCGAGGACGCCCAGGCGCTGTCGGCGACCCTGATCACCCTCACCGCCGCCCAGGACGTCCAGACCGTACGGCAGGCCCTGCTGGCCCTCGGACATGCGCGGGCCCACTGGGCCTCACGGGCGGTCGCCGCCTGCCTCGGCCACCGGAACATGAACGTCCGCAAGACCGCCGCCGAGGTCCTCGCCCGGGTCGGCACCCCCGACGCGGTGCCCGAACTGCTGCGGCAGCTCGGGCGGCAGGACAACCCGGGGCTGCGGACCGCTCTCGTACGGGCGCTGCGCGCGGTCCTCGGCGAGGCGTACGCCGCGACCGTGCTCGCCGCCGCCGAACGTGCCGGGGACCCGCGCACCCGCGACCTCCTCCTGACGGGCCTGCACCGTGTGCTGTCCGTACGGGCGATCCTGGCGCTGGACGAACAGGCGTCGCCCGCCGCACCGGCGCTGCTCGCGCTGATGCCGGACCACCGGGTGTGTCCGGCCGACGGGACCCTGGACGATCTGGCCGTGCCACTGGCCAAGTACGGGCTGACCGGCGGGCCGGACCGCAAGCGGGCGGACGACCCGGACGCCGAAGCCGTGGCCCTACTGGCCAGGGGCTGGCGCCCCGAAATCGCCCTGAGCATCGTGACGCGCGACGCCGACCGACCCCTCTCGGACGATCAACTGGCCGTCCTGCGACCCCAGTTGACTGACTGGCTACACCTCGCCACGTCCTCTTCGCGGAGCATCGGCGACCGGGTGCTGGCCTTCGTGCTCCGGCTCTGTCCCGCCCCGTGGCCGGACGGTGAACCGGCCGTCTTCGCCCGGCACCTCCCCACCCTGCTCGCCGTGCTCGGTGAGCGGGGGACCCCTGCCGGGGTGCGGAACGCGCTCGTCGCCGTGCTCGAAGCGGTGGCGCCGACGCTGCGCGCCGTCGAGGCGCTGACGGTCGCCGACGCGGTACGTGCGCTGCCTGCCACGGCCGGGGCCAGGTCGGCACTGACACTGCTGCGCCACTGCGGCGCGGTGCTGGTACGCACGGACGTCGAGCGGGCGCTCACCTCGGCCGGCCTCGGCGCCGACCCGTGGCAGGCGGAAGTGGACGTGCTGCACGAGGCGTTCGAGACTTCCGCGGCGGCCGACACCGTCATCACCGCCACGACGGCCACAGGGCCGCGTCCGGCCGCCGGGGACCAGGAGTGGCGGGACTCCCTGGCCGCAGCGGTACGTACCGGCTCAACGCCCGGCGCACTGCACGAGTTCCGACGGGAAAGTGGCGGCGTGGGCACGAGCCGCACCGGTCCCTCGGGGCTGCTGGCCACGCTGATCGACGTCTACCCGACCGCCGCCGGTGCCCCCGTCCGTTCCGCCATGCTCGACTGGATGACGGACCTTCAGCCGCTCGGCGTGCCGCCCATGCCACCGCTGTCTTCGCCCGCCGACGTGCAGGACGCCACGCGGGCCCGGCGCGCGGTGCGTGCCGACGCTCTCGACCGGCCCCGGTCCGCGGCGCAGCGCGAGCGCCTGCTCGCCATGCTCGAAGCGCCGGGACGCGACCGCCGGGAGGCCGCGGCACTGGCGCTCCTCGCCTGGCCCGAACCTGCGGCCCGGTTGCCGGTGCTGCGCGCGTTCCTGCGCGGTCGGCTCACCGGCCAGGCACTGGACGGAGCAACCGCCGAACTGGCTCACGCACTTCGGCTCCTCGACCCTGCCGAACTGCGCGCCGACGGCGTACTCCCCGCACAGGTACTGACCCTGGCCGCACAGCTCGGGCCGTGGGACCTGGTGCCCCTGCTCCCCCTGCTGCTCGACCGGTGGGAACACGGCCCGCCCGCCGCCCGGCCGCAGGCCCGTCAAGCGCTGCGGAGGATCCCCGCCGACCTGCTGGCCGAGCACCTGGCCGACCGCCTCGCCCCCGGCTCGTACTCCAGTGGGGGCGAAGGCGCGGGCTCCGGCTCCTGGGGCCTCCTGGATCTGCTCACCGGACGTTCGCTCCTGCGAACTCCGGCCCTGGCCCTGATCTGCCGCCGACTGCGCGCCGAGGGGCGCGACGATCTCGCCGACGGCATCGTCCTCGTGGACGGGCCGCTGCGTGGCCCCGGGGCCGCCGAACAGGACTCCGTCACGCTGTCCGCACTGCGCGACCGCGCCCCGGCCGCCGCGTCGGAGCGCCGCCCCTCCCGGCGGGAACTCCTCGCCCTCGCCAGGAGCGGCGAGCCGGAGCAGATTCGCCGCGCGCTCACCCGCCTGACGGAGGAGCAAGAGGGCCGGGCCCCGGACCCGAGCGCCGAACTGCGGGACGTACTGGCCGAGTTGCTGACCCATCCCCGCCCCGGAGTACGCCTGCACGCCCACCGGACCTCGCGCGCACTGCTGGACCGCCAGACCCATCTGCACCTCACGGCGGCCCTGCTGGACGACCCGCAGACCGACGTACGGTGCATGGCGGTCCGCACGCTCTGCGGGGCCGACTGGGAACCGGCGATCCCCGCCGTGATCGGAATGCTCGACCACGCCCACCCCGTCGTCCGCAGGACGGCCGCGGAGGGGCTGGTGCGGCTGGGCCGGGCCGCCGCACCCGCCCTTCGCCGGGCCGCCGACCACGCCCGCCCCGACAAGAGGTCCCGCTACACGGACGTACTCGCGGATCTCCTCGACCGGGCCGACCGGCCTTCACCGGACGGGAGACCCTGACCGGCAGCCCTGCCCCGGCAACCCGGTCCGGAAGCCCTGCCCCGACGACCCGGTCCGGCAGCCCTGCCCCGACGGCGCGTTCCGGCAGCCCTGACAGACGGTCCCGGCGGCAGCCCTATCCGGCGGCCCGCTCCTCACCGAAGCGTTCGACCGCGTCGCGGACGAGCCCCATCGCGGGGCCCAGCGCGCTCACGGACCCGATCGCCCCGGCGACCAGTAACAGCGAACGGCGGAGTCGCAGTACGTCGGGCGCGCCGCTCAGGACCATCGCCGCGAGGGCCGCCAGCTCGTCCTCCGCGATCATTCGGTCCGACAACTCGGCCGGATGCGCGGCCAGTTCGCGCCGGAGACGGGCCACGACCCGATGGAGTTCCGCCACCCTGGGGTCGCCGTCAGCGCTGGTCACACACCGCTCCTCCGCGCTTCGCAACAAAGCTCTCCCCCTCGCACGCCGTCGTGCCGCTTTCGGAGATCGTTCCTCTGCGAACGATCCCGGGCGTCGGGCACGTTAACGCTCTCGCCGCGTGTGCGCCACCGCACGGACCGTGATTCGGCCCCGGGGGTTGAGCGGACCGCTGTCACATTCGTGATGCGGTCGTGGCCTGGTACGGGTACGGCCCGGCCGCCCCGTACCGCTGCTGACCTCGGCAGATCTAGGGTGGAGCGAGTGCCGCACAGCAGTGCGGGCATCTGTCACCCGATCGAGGGGGTTCTCATGTCGAGCGGTTGCCGCGACTGCAGGACGTGCACGAAGAGCCTGCTGGGCCGGACAGCCAGGAACGCGCTGTACGCGGTCACCTTCTCCTGGCTGATCAAGCCAATCTTCCTGCGGAACTGTCCGCAGTGCGGACATGTGATGCGCCGTCACCAACGGCGCACCGACGGCTCCTTCCAGGACTAGGGCGCGGGGCGCCGGGGCGCTAGGGCCCCTTGGTCTCCCCGTCCGGGACCGCGTTGCGCGCCGACGGCGGGACCTTCAGCGCCGGGGCCCGGGTGCCCTTCTTGCGGGTGTCCAGCGACTCCGGCGGTACGGAGGAGGCTTCAGGGCCCGGCGGATAGGTCTCGTCCGGGCCGCCCGCGGATCCGGGCTGCTGCGTCTGGCCGTGCTGCCCCGACGGCTTGTCGTTGCCGGCCGGATCGTTCTTGGTCAGCAGGTACGCGCCGCCCGCGCCGAGCCCGCCGACGACGATCACTGCCGCTGCCGCGCCGAGCGCCACCGTACGACGGGAACGGGGGTGCGGCTTTGCGTTCGCGACGGCGCTGCTGCCGGTGGGCGCCCCGGGGGCCGCGTCCGAAGCCGCCGCGGGACCCGGTCCTGCTGCCGGACCCGGTCCCGTCCCGAAGGGGGGCACCTCCCTCGGGGAGTTCGGCTGCGGATAGGCGTACGCCGCGTACCCCTGCGGGGGCGGCGACATCTGCTGCGGTTGCGGCGGCATCTGCTGCGGGGGCGGGGCGGGGTACCCGTACGGCTGGGCGACCGGCGGCCCGAACACACCCGGCGGCGTGGCGGGCGAACCCGCCGCACCGGCCCCAGCCCCGGTCCCCGCACCCGGTGTCCCCGCGCCCGGTGTCCCCGCCGCCGGCACCGCCGGCCGGGCCGAGATGGCGGCGGTCAGTGCGGGCGGCAGCCAGTTCTCCGCCCTGCGCAGTCCCGTGCCCCCGGCCGCCGCCCGGCACAGGCCGATGACCTCGGTGGGGGTGGGCCTGGCCGCGGGATCCTTGACCAGGCAGCGGGATATCAGCTCGTGCAGCTGCCACGGGACCGCCCCGATCCGCGGCGCCTCGTGAATGATGCGGTAGAGCACCCCGTGCGGGGTGCCGTCGCCGAAGGCCGGGCTGCCGGTGGCCGCCTGCGAGGCGATCAGACCGAGCGAGAACACGTCCGTCGCCCCGCTGATCGGCCGGCCCTCCGCCTGCTCGGGGGACATGAAGGCGGGTGTGCCGACGGCGATGCCGGTCGCGGTGAGCGAGCCGGATCCCGCGGCGTGCGCGATGCCGAAGTCGATGACGCGGGGGCCGTCGGACGCGAGGAGGACGTTGGACGGTTTGAGGTCGCGGTGCACGATGCCGCAGGCGTGGATCGCCTGGAGCGCCTCGGCGACCCCCGCTACCAGCAGCAGTACGGAGGAGACGGGCAGCGGCCCGTGCGCGGCGACCGCCTCCGCGAGCGAGGGGCCCGGCACGTACGCGGTGGCCAGCCAGGGCATCTCACCCTCGGTCTCGGCGTCGATGACGGGCGCGGTGTGCAGTCCCGCAACCTGCCGCGCCGCCCGCACCTCCTGCCGGAACCGGCGGCGGAACTCCGCGTCCCCCGTGAGGTGGGGCCGGATCACCTTGAGGGCCACCGCCCTGCCGCCCGGCGTGTGGGACAGGAAGACGTCGCCCATCCCGCCCGCGCCCAGCCTCGCGACCAGCCGGTATCCCCCGACCGTCCGCGGGTCCTGCTCCTTCAGTGGCCCGAAGGCCCCGTCCGCACTCAACTCGCCTGTCCCTCCGGTGACGTACGTTCGACCGTATCTGAGGTATCCAGGGACCATGGCGCCTGCATCGACATCGCACCACGCACACGACACGCACACGGTGGACACCACGGGAGCCGCGCGCGCCCCGGACAGCACCGGCACCGCGGGCCTGCTGCTCGCCGCGGGGGGCGGCCGACGCCTCGGCGGCAGGCCGAAGGCGCTCCTTCAGCACCGGGGCCGCCCGCTCGTCGAACACGCGGTGCGGGTGCTGCGCGAGGGCGGTTGTGCGCAGGTGTATGTGGTCCTGGGCGCGGCGGCGGAGCAGGTACGGGCACGGGCGCGGCTGGACGGATGCGTCACGGTCGACAACCCCGACTGGGCCGAGGGCATGGGCACCTCGCTCCGCGCGGGCCTCAACCACCTCGCCGCCAGGACCGGTTGTACGACCGCGCTCGTCTCGCTCGTCGACCAGCCGGGGATCGGACCCGAGGCGGTGGCGCGGGTGCTGGCCGCGGGCGGGACGGGTCTTGCCGCCGCTTCGTACGAGGGGGAACGCGGGCACCCGGTGCTGTTCGCGGCGGACAGGTGGGCGGAGGTCGCGAAGACTGCGGTGGGCGATCGCGGGGCACGCGCCTATCTGAAGGAGCACGCGGCGGAGCTCGCCCTCGTCGAGTGCGGGGACGTGGCCGAGGCGTACGACATCGACCTGCCCGGCGACCTCGCCCACCTGAAGTGAGCGCGGCGGCACCCAGGGCCACGATCTGTCGCCCCGAAGAATCTCGACATCAACAAACCATTGAACTTCCACCATGAGGAAACTAATATCCACTGATCAGAAGCGCCTGATCGACCGAAACACATCAGACGGCGCCCGCGCCCGTATCTCGGCACCCTCGGCACTCCGTGCCGTGACGGCTGCCCGGCGGTCGCGAAGGCACCGCCCGCGAAGGAGTGACAGCTCATGTCCGCACCAGCGCCGTCCCCGCTGGCCATCGTCGACGCCGAGCCCCTGCCGAGGCAGGACGAGGTACTGACCGACGCCGCCCTCGCGTTCGTGGCCGAGCTGCACCAGCGGTTCACACCCCGCCGCAACGAGCTGCTGGCCCGCCGCGGTGAGCGCCGCGCCGAGATCGCCCGCACCTCCTCGCTGGACTTCCTGCCCGAGACGGCGGCGATCCGCGAGGACGACTCCTGGAAGGTCGCACCGGCCCCGGCCGCGCTGAACGACCGCCGGGTGGAGATCACCGGTCCGACCGACCAGAAGATGACCATCAACGCCCTGAACTCGGGCGCGAAGGTCTGGCTCGCCGACTTCGAGGACGCGTCCGCTCCCACCTGGGAGAACGTGGTCCTCGGCCAGCGCAACCTGATCGACGCGTACACCCGCAACATCGACTTCACGGACCCGAGGTCCGGCAAGTCCTACGCCCTCAAGGACAACTCCGAGCTCGCCACGGTCGTCATGCGGCCGCGCGGCTGGCACCTGGAGGAGCGCCACCTGCGCGACGCCGAGGGCAACACCGTCCCGGGCGCGCTGGTCGACTTCGGCCTGTACTTCTTCCACAACGCCAAGCGGCTGATCGAGCTCGGCAAGGGCCCGTACTTCTACCTGCCGAAGACGGAGTCGCACCTGGAGGCCCGCCTCTGGAACGAGATCTTCGTCTTCTCGCAGGACTACGTGGGCATCGAGCAGGGCACCGTCCGCGCGACCGTCCTGATCGAGACGATCACGGCCGCGTACGAGATGGAGGAGATCCTCTACGAGCTCCGCGAGCACGCCGCAGGACTGAACGCGGGCCGCTGGGACTACCTCTTCTCGATCGTGAAGAACTTCCGCGACGGCGGCGCGAAGTTCGTCCTGCCGGACCGCAACGCGGTGACGATGACGGCGCCCTTCATGCGCGCCTACACCGAGCTCCTGGTCCGCACCTGCCACAAGCGCGGCGCGCATGCCATCGGCGGCATGGCGGCCTTCATTCCGTCCCGTCGCGACGCCGAGGTCAACAAGGTCGCCTTCGAGAAGGTCAAGGCGGACAAGGACCGCGAGGCGGGCGACGGCTTCGACGGCTCGTGGGTCGCCCACCCGGACCTCGTCCCCATCGCCATGGCCTCCTTCGACGCGGTCCTCGGCGAGAAGCCGAACCAGAAGGAGCGGCTGCGCGAGGACGTGTCGGTGGCGGCCGGTGATCTGATCGCGATCGACTCGCTCGACGCGAAGCCGACGTACGCGGGCCTGGTCGCGGCCGTCCAGGTCGGCACGCGCTACATCGAGGCGTGGCTGCGCGGGCTCGGCGCGGTCGCCATCTTCAACCTGATGGAGGACGCGGCGACGGCCGAGATCTCCCGCTCCCAGATCTGGCAGTGGATCAATGCCGGTGTCGTCTTCGAGAACGGCGAGAAGGCGACGGCGGAACTGACCCGGAAGATCGCGGCCGAGGAACTGGCCTCTATCCGCGCCGAGTTGGGCGAGGAGGCGTTTGCTGCGGGGAAGTGGCAGCAGGCACACGACCTGCTGCTGACGGTGTCGCTGGACGCGGACTACGCGGACTTCCTGACACTCCCGGCATATGAGCAGCTGGTGGGCTGAGGCCCTCGCTGGGGGGGCGGGGGGGGCGGGGGCAGGCATTTAGGGGCGCGGGGAACTGCGCGACCAGCCACGACGCACCCGCAGATACGCACCCACCCCCCGCCCCGCCCTCCCCGCCCGGACCGCCCCGCCCCGCCCCGCCCCGCGCCTAGCGGATCGGTTCCGCCAGCTCCCCCCTCAACCGCTGCGCACGCAACACCAGCTCCAGCTCGAAGCGACGATCCGGATCGTCGACCTCCGCCCCCCACAACTCCCTGATCTGCCGCATCCGGTACCGCACCGTCTGCGGATGCACCCCCAGCCGCGCCGCCACCTCCGGCGCGCCGCCCCGCGTCTCCAGCCACGCGAGGAGCGTCTCCGCGAGCCGGCGGCCCTGGGTCGGCCCGCACCCCGCCAGCGGCGCCAGGCACCGCGCCGTCAGATCGCCGATCAGTTCCTCCGGCGGCAGCAGCACCAGCGCCTCGGTGTGCTCCGTGCAGTGCAGCAGCCCGCCCGACGGCAGCAGGCCCCGTTCCATGAGCCCCACCGCCGCCGACGCCCAGCGCAGCGACTTCGCCGCCTCGGCGAGCGGTACGGCGGGGCCGAGCGCTCCCGTCCAGCCGTTCGTCGCCCGCCGCAACTGCTCCGAGCGGCCCGCGAGCTGAGGCTCCGGTACGACCATCAGCGGCTGCTCGCTCTCCATGTCGAGCAGGACCTCGTCGCCGACCGCCGGGGCGACGCAGTCCCGCGAGGGCCGCAGCAGCACTCCGACCGCGACCCGCTCGGGCAGCGTCCAGCCGATCCTCGCGGCGTGCGCGCCGAGCTCGGCGAGGGACTCCGCGGGGTCGACACGCCCCCTGCCCTCCTCCCGTTCGCACAGGATCGCCTGGGCCAACTTCCTTTGCAGACGCAGCCGTTCGCCCGCCTGCCGGGCCGCCGCCTCGGCATAGCCGCGTACCGACTCGTCGACCAGACCGTCCAGGAAGGCGAACCCCGCCTCGGCCAGTTCGTACATGGCGGGCGGCGGGATGCTCACCTGCTGCCCGATCTCGGCCAGTCGCCGCCAGGCGAGCCGCACCCCCAGCCGGTAGACCGCCTGGAGGGAGTCCAGCGTGCGGCCGTGCAGCCCTTCGCCGCGGCCGAACTCCTGGAACACCTCCAGGTGCAGGAGGGGCCGCCGGCCGTCCTGCCGCGCCAGGTGCTGCACGAAGTCCTCCAGGGCGCGCCGGATGCCGACGAGGGCGATCAGGTCGCCCTGCTCGTCGAGGATCAGCGGCATCCGGGGGTGCTCGCGGCAGATCGCGTCCAGGATCTCCTGGGCGAGTGCGGGCACCTCGGCCAGGGCCCGGTCGGTGAACTGTCGTACCTGGAGTCTCGGTACGTCCACCCACGCCGACTGCGTTTCGGCGAGTGAAGCCCCGGTCCCGGTCCCGTTCATTTCCGTGGTGTCCCCGTCTCGTAGCTGATCAGAGGCACATTGGGCTGCTCCGGAGTCGCGTTCAGGAGCGCCACGATGCCGAACGCCGCACCCACCGCGAGCGCGGCGGCGGCGAGCGAAGTCAGTAGCGCGGAGATCAGTCTGGGCATGGCGGGAGGCCTCTCTGACGCTGGTCCCCACCGGCAGCCCGACAGCAAGACCACAGTTTCATCAGGTGATTGACAGTCCGTCAAGACCACGCCTACGGTTCCCGGCCCATACGCACAGTGCACGTATTCGCCCGGCTTTCCTCGCACCGCCTCCGCACGACCTTCCCCTCCGCCACGGCCCACTCTGGAGCGCCCGCATGCGTCGCACCGCCTCCCCGCTGTCGCTGGTACTGCTCGGCACCGGCGTGTTCCTCCTCGTCCTCGCACCGCTGCTGGCCTGGTACGTCGGCCCGCGCGCCAAGAGCACCCCGGTCGACATCGACACCACGACGGTCTTCACCGGCACGGGCAGCTACTTCGACACGAAGGCCATCCGGACCGTCGCCGGAAAGCCCCTCACGATCACCCGGCAGGTGCGCGGCGACGTCGCCGACAGCACGAAGGCCGGCCGGGCGATCTGGGACGTGTCCACCTCGATCGACACCGAGGACACGCTGCCCGCGGCCGACACCACGGACTCGCTCCAGTGGACCCTGGAGCGCTGGGTCACCGACCGCCGCACCAACGAGCCCGTGCACTGCTGCAAGGAGCAGCCGGTCTTCGACGGCGAGGCGTACCTGAAGTTCCCCTTCGACGTCGAGAAGCGTTCCTACCGCTGGTGGGACGGCACACTCGGCTCCACCGTCACCCTCCGCTTCGCCGGTACGAAGAAGATCCAGGGGTACGAGGGCTACCGCTTCACCGGCTCCGTGCCGCCGACGAAGACCGGCACCCGGATGGTCCCGGGACGCCTGGTCGGGCTGCCGGACCGGGGTCAGGTACTGGCCGAGGAGTGGTACGCCAACCACGGCATCGAGCTGGTCGTCGACCGGCGGACCGGCCAGATCCTGAACGCGATGATCGGCCCGCGCAAGACGGTGCGGGCGCCCGGTTCGAAGAAGGACTCGATGGTGCTGCTGGACAGCCGGCGGATGGAGTTCACCGAGGCCACCCAGCAGAAGCAGGTGGCGGGGGCCAGCGCGAGCAGCGACAAGCTGCGGCTGGTGAGCGAGACGCTGCCGATGGGCGGCGGAGCGGCGGGTGCGGTGCTGGCGGCGACGGGTCTCGTCTTCGTCGTACGGGGGCGGCAGGCACCGGCCCGGGGGGCGGACCGGGCCACCGGGACAGCACCGTAATTCCCCGACTCACTTACCGACTGCACTTTGTGATGAGGCATCAGCTGATATCGGTGCCGAAATTGTCACCCAGGTGAGTAGCCGCCCCGAACAGTGTGGCGAAAACTACCTACCCACCCCACACGGAGTACCGCACAGCAGGCACACAGAGCACAACACGCACGCTGACCCATTGGTTCCGCACCCTCGAAACGAGTTGGAGCTCGGATGCCCCAGCACGTACCCCCCACCCTGAACGATGTGCAACCCCTCCAGGCGCTGAGGCCCCCACAACCTCAGGAGCCGTCCACCCGTCCCCGCAGGATCGTCTTCCTCTCCCGCCGCGATCTGGGCAATCCGGCCGCCGGCGGCTCCGAGCTCCTCGTCGACCGGCTGGCGGACGGGCTCACCGCGCTCGGCCACCAGGTGACGCTGCTGTGCGGCGGCCCGGCCGCGTACCGCAACTACCGGGTGGTGTCGGCGGGCGGCGACCTGGGGCACTTCCTGAAGGCCCGCCGCGCCTTCGACCGGCAGGTCGGCGGCTGCGACCTGATGGTCGAGGTCTGCAACGGGCTGCCCTATCTGACCCCGCTCTGGCACCGGGGCCCCACCGTCTGCCTGGTCAACCACGTCCACACCGACCTCTGGGGCATGCGCTTCCCCGGCCCCGCCGCCGGGCTCGGCCGCCGTCTTGAGCACTGGGCGCTGTCCGCGGCCCAGCGCAACAACCTCCTGGTCGCGGTCTCCGCGTCGACGGCGGACGCGCTCGGCGCGCTCGGCGTGGACCGCAGCCGCATCCGCGTCGTCCACAACGGGGTCGAGGACCCCGGCCCACGCTCGCCGCGCTCGACCGAGCCGGTGTTCCTGGCGATGGGCAGACTCGTCGAGTACAAGCGCATCGATCTGCTGCTGCGCCTGTGGGAGCGGGTCCGCCCGGTGACCGGCGGCCGGCTGGTGATCGTCGGCGACGGCCCGGAGCGGCAGCGGCTGGAGGCCATGGCCGGACCCGACGTCGTCTTCAAGGGATACGTCTCGGAGGCCGAGAAGCACCAACTCCTCTGTTCCTCCTGGCTGTTGCTGCACCCCTCCGCCGTCGAGGGGTGGGGTCTCGTGGTCACCGAGGCGGCGACCAGAGCCACCCCGTCGATCGGTTTCGACGTACCGGGGCTGCGGGACTCGATCGACGACGGCGTGACGGGCGTGCTGGCGCGCGGCGAGAGTTCGTTCGCCGCCGCGTGGTGCGCGCTGGCCCTCAGCAAGGAACGCCGCGAGGCGATGGGCCGGGCCGCGGCCCTCCGTGCGGAGCGCTACCGCTGGTCGAGCACGGTCAGCCAGTTCCGTGCGGTCGCCGCGGAAGCGGTCGGAGCACCGGACACCCCGGCGCCGGCGGCCGACGCACCGGACACCACAGGGACCGCCGGGACTGCCGGGGCGGTCTCGACCGCGACCGCCGCCGTCGCCGCGGCAGCTGCGGCGGTCGCACTGCGATGACGAGCACCGGCCGCACCCTCAGGGACCCCTCCTTCCGCCGCTCCGCCGCCCTCTTCCGGGCCTTCCTGCGCGAGCAGCACGACCCCGACCACTGCTACTCGCTGCTCGCCCGGGACGCCGCCGACCAAGTACAGCGGTACGTCCCTCTGGAGGGCCGGGTGGTGGTGGACGTCGGCGGCGGCAGCGGGCACTTCGCCGAGGAGTTCCGGCGGCGCGGCGCGCACAGCTACCTCTTCGAGCCGGACGTCCGGGAGCTGACGTCCCACGGGCGGAAGCCGCCGGAGGGCGCGGTGGTCGCGGACGGCTATCTGCTGCCGCTCGCCGACGGGGCGGCCGACGTGTGCTTCTCGTCCAACGTCCTTGAGCACGTGGCCGATCCGCAGACCTTCCTCAGCGAGATGGTGCGGGTGACCCGCCCGGACGGACTGATCTACGTCGCGTTCACCAACTGGTACTCGCCGTGGGGCGGCCACGAGTGGGCGCCCTGGCACTACCTGGGCGCCGACCGGGCCCGCCGCCGCTACGAGCGGCGCACCGGCCGGCCCGCCAAGCACACGCTCGGCGAGAACCTCTTCCCGATCCATGTCGGCACGACGCTGCGCACGGTCAGGGCGCGCAGCGACGTGTCGGTCGTGTCGGCGCGGGCCCGCTACTGGCCGCTGCTGCCGGCACTCGCCCCCAAGGTGCCGGTGCTGCGCGAGTTCGCCACCTGGAACCTCCTCCTCATCCTCCGGCGGTGCCCATGACCAGCACGCTCCAGGCTCCGCCCCACCCGCCGTCGCACGCGGCCCCGCCGCCCGGCGGCGGTCCTGGTGACGGGCCCAGATCACGGAAGTGGCTGTTCGGCTTCTGGGCGGCCGTACTGGTCGCCTTCCTGGCGGTCTCGCCGGGGAAGATGAGCTTCGAGACGAAGCTCGGGGTGGCCGCCGACCCGTTCAAGTTCCTCGCGGACCTCGGTGAGCTGTGGCATTCGCGGGCCGGGTTCGGCGGGATCTTCGACCAGTACGTGGGCTACGCCTTCCCGATGCTGCCGTACTACGCCCTGTCCGACCTGGTGCAGCTGCCGGTGTGGCTGGCCGAGCGGCTGTGGCTCTCGCTCGTGGTGACGGTGGCGTTCTGGGGTGCGCTGCGGCTCGCCGAGCGGCTGGGGGTCGGTTCGTCGCCGGCCCGGCTGCTCGGGGCGGCGGCGTACGCGCTGTGGCCGACGTACACGATCGTCATCGGTTCGACGTCGGCGGCGGCGCTGCCCGGCGCACTGCTCCCGTGGGTCCTGCTTCCGCTGGTGAACTCCCGTCTGAGTGCCCGCAGTTCGGCCCTCCGCTCGGCTCTCGTCATTCCCTTCATGGGCGGGGTGAACGCGGCGTCCACGCTCGCCGCCCTGCTGCCCGTGGCCCTGTATCTGCTGAGCCGCCCCGCCGGTCCGCGCAAGCGCGCGCAGATCGGGTGGTGGGTGCCGGGGGTGCTCCTCGCCACCCTGTGGTGGGTGGTTCCCCTGCTCATGCTGGGCATCCACGGCGAGAACTTCATGCCGTACGTGGAGCAGGCCGAGACCACGACCGGCACCATGTCCGCGACGGAGCTGCTGCGCGGCGCGGGCAACTGGACGGCGTATCTGCACTTCGGGGACTCCTGGCTGCCCGCCGGGTGGACGGTCGCCACGTCGGTGCTCGCGGTCCTCGGCTCGGCCTTCGCGGCGGCGATCGGGCTCGCGGGCCTGGCCAGGCGGGACGTGCCGGAGCGGCGCTGGCTGCTGCTCGTGGTGCTGTCCGTGGTGCTCATCACCCTTGCCGGGTACGCGGGTTCGCTGGGCGCGCTCTTCCCCGGAACGGTGCAGGACTGGCTGAACGGCTGGCTGGTCCCGTTCCGCAACATCTACAAGTTCCAGTCGGGCCTCGCACTGGTCCTGGTGCTGGGGCTGATCCACGCGGTGGCGGTGGCCATGGAGCGGCGGGGCGCGCGGCGCCTGCCGGGCCGCAGGTTCGCCCCGGCGCTGGCGGCGCTGGTCGTGCTGCCGGGCCTGCTGCTGCCGTACGTCAACGGCAGCATCCTCCAGCCGGGCGCCTTCACCAAGCTTCCCGACCACTGGGAGCAGACGGCGAGCTGGCTGAAGGAGTACTCCCCCGACACCCGGGCCCTGGTGGTCCCCGCGACCGCGCACGGCATCCAGACCTGGGGTTCGACGATCGACCAGCCGCTGGACGTCCTCGCCGAATCGCCTTGGGCGCAAAGGGACTTCGTACCGTTCGGCGGCCCGGGCAACCGGCGGGCCCTCGACGCGGTCGAGCAGGCGCTGATGTCGGGCGGTGAAGTACCGGGCCTGTCCAACTACTTGGGCCGCGCCGGACTCCACTACGTCGTCGTGCGCAACGACCTCGACCCCGACCAGATCGGTTACGTACCGCCGCAGACGGTGAAGCGGACGCTGGAGTCGTCCGGGTACACCAGGGTCACCGGCTTCGGCCAGGTGCTGACCGGCGGGCGCATCCCCGACGACACTCCCGTGCAGGTCGAGGGCCTCTACCCGAGGCAGCAGGCGGTGGAGGTGTACGAACCGCCCGCCGGCGCCCGTGCACCGGGAAGGGCCGGACTGAAGCCGGTCGCGGACACCGCCGTGGTGAGCGGCGGCCCCGAGTCGCTGCTGCAACTGTCGGCCGACAAGGGGATGCGCAACCGGCCCGCCGTGCTCGCCGGGGACAACTCCCCCGGCCTCGGGGCTCCTCCGGTGCTCGCGGCCGGGGACGGCATGCGGCGCGCGGACACCAGGTTCGGCCTGGTCAACACCAACACCTCGTACACCTACACCGCGAAGGAACGCAATCTCCCGGGCAACGTCCAGGACCCCGGCCGTGAGCCGCGCCAGATCCTGCCGACAAAGGGCGCGAAGCACCAGACGACGGCGGTACTGCGCGGCGCGAAGTCGGTGACGGCCTCCAGCAGCGGCAACTGGCTGTTCCACCTGCCGCAGTACGACCCGGTGAACGCCTTCGACGGCAACCCGGACACGGCGTGGGCCGAGGGCAGCCCGGCGAAGCCGGCGGGCCAGTGGCTGCGCATCGACTTCACGAACCGGGTCGCCGTCCCGTCGTCGATACGGGTGACGCCCCTGCCCTCCGACGGGGTACGGGCGGCTCCGACGGTCGTACGGGTGGAGACGGACCGGGGCTCCGCGACGAGCCCCCTCCAGCCGAACGGGCTGCCGCAGATGGTCAAAGCACCCGAGGGTGAAGCCAGTTGGCTGCGTCTCACCATCGAGGAGGCGCAGCAGGGGCGGCCCGGGCTGATGGGCGCGGGCTTCACCGCGGTGGACGTGCCCGGTGTCCAGGTGACGAAGCTGCTCGCTCTCCCGGAGGAGTCGGGCGCCGCCGCAGGCCCGGGGGATGCGCGCGATTCGGACGCGGACCCCAATGTGATCTCCCTGCACCGGGGCAGCGACCCCGGCGGGCTTTCGCCCGTGTCGGCGGAGGTGGGACTGCACCGGCAGTTCACGACGCGCGAGGACGGGGCGTACGCGCTGCGGGCGACGGCGCTGCCGGTGCCGGGCGAAGCCCTGGACCGGCTGCTGTACGGCATCGCGCCGGACCAGCGGCGGCAGTTGACGGCGACCGCGGACTCGACGGCCAGGCTCGGCTCGTCGCTCACGCCACGCAACCTGGTCGACGGCGACCTGACCACGTCCTGGATCTCGGGCAACAAGTCCGTGCTGCATCTGCGCTGGCCGGAGAAGCGACCGGTCGGAGAGATCGTGTTCGCGGCGGCGGGCGGGCTTTCGACCCGGCCCGAGCAGGTGGAGATCAGCTCGCCGGACGGTGCGGCGACGTCCTCCGTCGACCAGAACGGTCTCGCTCGCTTCGAGCCGATCACCACCGACCGGCTCGACATCACCATCACCAAGGTCGCCCCCCTGACCATCCACAACCCGGTGGCGGAGGGCGAGTTGCAGCTTCCGGTCGGCCTCAGCGAGGTGTACGTACCCGCGCTGGAGGACTTCCGGGTGCCGCAGCCGGATCCGTCCCGCACCTTCGCGCTGCCGTGCGGGCAGGGGCCGATCCTCTCCATCGACGGCACGCTGCATGCGACGAGCGCACGCGGAAGCCTCCGGGACCTGACGGAGCGGCGGCCGATCGATGTCTCCCTGTGTGCCGGTGAACAGCGGGACGGAAAGGCCCAGTTGAGCCCCGGGACCCACCGGGTGGAGGCGGGCGACGTGGGTCCGCTCGCGATCACGGACATCACGTTGCAGCGGGGCGACCTGCCCCAGCCCTCCTCCGCCGTACGCGAGTTGAAGGTGAACGACTGGTCGGGCGACGACCGGGCGGTGAAGGTCGGCGCGGGCCAGGCCTCGTACCTCCAGATGTACGAGAACTCCAACCCGGGCTGGCAGGCCACCCTCAACGGCAAGGAGCTCACCCCGGTCCGTCTGGACGGCTGGCAGCAGGGCTGGCTGGTCCCGGAGGGCGAGGGCGGCACGGTCCGGCTGGAGTTCACGCCTGCAGGGTGGTACGTGGGCGGCCTGATCGGCGGCGGGGTCGCGCTGCTGGCGCTGATCGGGCTGGTGGTGTGGTCCAGGCGGGATCCGGCGGCGGAGCCCGCGTCGCCACCGGTGGCGTCCCCGGCACCAGGGCCGGTACTGGGCCTGGCAGCGCTGACCGTCGTCATGGTGCTGGTCGCCGGCCCGCTGGCCCTGCTGGTCCCCGCCCTGGCGGCGGTCGCCCACTTCCGGCACACCCTGCTGCCGCCGATCGCGCTGCTCGCGATGGCGGGGGCGGGAGTGGCTGCCGCCTGGGGCGCGGGGTCTCCCGCGTCCGCGCAGACGGGGGCGTTCGGGCCGTTGGCCCAGGTCCTGACGCTGGTGGCGGTGGTCGCGGCGGTGGTGACGGTCGGGGACAGGTGGAGCCGGGGGCGGGAGCAGGAGTGAGGGACCGGCCGCTTGGGCGCGGGGCGGGGTGGTCATCGCGCGGGCACGTCGTGGCCGGCCGCGCAGTTCCCCGCGCCCCTAACTGCCTGCCCCCGAGCCCCCGTGGGCGGCTGACGCCACCGGCCCTCCGTCCCCTTGGGCGGCTGACGCCGCCGACCCCCAGCCCGCTTGGGCAGCGGGGCCGCCCCCCGGGGGGCGGAACGGGTGGGCAAGGGGGCGGCCCCACTGCGGCCCCAGCCCTCCCGACCGCACGCGCCCGCCACCGCTCCCACGCTCTCAAGGAGATCGGACGATGACCACCGTGCACCACCCGGATCCGCACCCCACCCGCCCCCGCCCCACCCGCACCCCCTTCTCCGTCGTAGACGAAATCACCCGCCACTGCCTCGACCCCGCCGAACCCGAGACCGTGCACATCGAAGTGCACCTCGCCGGGCCCCCGGACCCCGACCGCCTCCGCACCGCCTTCCTCGAAGCGCTCCGGCGTCATCCGCGGATCCTGATGCGCGAGGCCCCCGGCCCCTGGTACCGGCGGCGTTACGAGTGGGAGCTCACCCCTCGTCCCGACACCGACAGCGTCGTCACCTTCCACGAGCCGGGGCCCGACGCGCTGCCCCGCGCCCGGGAGCGGGCCCTCGCCCAGGCTCCGCCGCTCTCCCTCTCGCCGCCCATCCGGCTCGAAGCCATCGGGAACGTCCTCGTCCTGGTCATCAACCACACCGCCCTCGACGGCCCCGCCTGCCTCCGCATCCTGGCGACCGCCGCCGAGCTCTACGGCGGCAGGGACAACTCGCCCACCGTCGGCGCGACCCCCGCGCGCCCCGAGAGCCATCCTCAGCTGCAGGCCCCTTCCGTCGGACTGGCCCCCGTCGCCCGGGTCGCGCACGGCACCTCCGTCGCGCCCGGCAACGGCATCCTCGTCGCCGACCTGCCCGTGCCGCGCCGGCCGCGCTCCGCCCCGTACACCGTCAACGACCAGCTGATGGTCGCCACCGCCCGCATGATCTCCGAGTGGAACCGGGAGCAGGGCACCCCGCCGCGCCCCCTGCGCATCACCATGCCGGTGGACGACCGTCCCAGAGGGCTGGACATGCCCATCGGTAACGGCACAAGACTGGTCGAAGTCCCTTTCAGGGACGAGGAGTTGGCGGAGGAGACAGGGGAACTGCTGCGCCGGACGGCCTACCGCACCCGCGCCCTGAAGTCGCAGACCCGGCCCCAGCTCGGCCACGGTGCGGCGCTGCTCACCGCCCCGGTCGTTCCCGTGGCCCTGCGGGCCGTCCTCACCCGGCAGTTGCGGCGCGCGGTCGCACCGTGGACGTCGACGACGCTGCTCAGCAACATCGGGCGGGTGCCGTATCCGCTGGACTTCGGCGAGGGGGTGGGGCGGGCCACCGCCGTGTGGTTCTCGGCGCCTGCCCGGATGCCGCGCGGACTGACCGTGACCACCGCCAGCACCAACGGACGGCTGCACCTCGCCCTGCGCTGGTCGGGTGCGCTCCTCGGCCCGCGGGACGGCGACCATCTGCGCGAACTCTTCGAGAAGCACCTCAATTCCACTGCTGAGGAAGGCAGTTCACCATGACGACCTCCATCAGCGACACCGGCTCCGACACTCCCGTTCCGCACCTTCGTGACTTCTACGAGAACCCGGCCGTGCCCGTGGCCTCCGGCGACGCCCGCAGCCTGCGGCAGGCCCGCATGCTCGCCGGGGCCCTGGCGGGTACCTCCGGCGCCACCGTCCTCGACATCGGCTGCGGCGACGGCACCGCCGCCGTGACCGCCGCTCCCCTGCTCGCCGGGCACCGGATCGTCGGCGTCGACTGGTCGCAGGACGCGCTGCGCCGCGCGTCCGCCCGGTTCGCGGCCGTACCGCGCGACATCAGTGCGGTACGGGGTGAACTCACCGACGGCGGGCTGCCGTTCGCCGACCGGGCGGCCGACGCGGTGCTGTTCAGCGAGGTGATCGAGCACCTCGTCGATCCGGACAGCGCACTGGACGAGATCCGGCGCGTGCTCGCACCCGGGGGGCATCTGATGCTGTCCACGCCGAATCTGGCCGCCTGGTACAACCGGGCCCTCCTGCTGGCCGGTGTGCAGCCGGTGTTCTCGGAGGTCAGTCTGCGCGGCATCCACGGGCGGCCGGGGCGCGAAGTCGTCGGACATCTGCGGCTCTACACGGCGCGCGCCCTGCGCGAGTTCCTGACCGCGTCCGGTTTCGAGGTCGTACGGATCGCGGGCGCGCCCTTCCACGGCGTGCCGCGTCCGCTGCGCCCGCTGGACCGGCTGGCCTGCGCCGCTCCGTCCGCCGCTTCGATCCTGCTGGTGCACGCCAGGCGGCGACGGGACGACCCCCCTGGAGAGCGGAGCCGCTGATGATGTGGTGGGGCGTGGCAGCCGCGCTGTTCGCGAACGTCCTCTACAGCGGCGGTTTCGTACTCCAGAAGCAGGCACTGGGCAATCTGCCCGGGCTCGACATCCGGCGTCCCGCGCGCGCCGTGCGCCTGCTGCTCGGCAGCCTGCCGTGGATCGGCGGTTCGCTCGCACTGGCGGGCGGGTTCGCCGCGCAGCTCGTGGTCTACCGCACACTTCCGATGGCCGTCGCCCAGGCACTCTTCATCTCCGGCCTCGTCCTGCTCCTGCTGCTGTCCTCGCGCACGCTCGGCGAGCGCACGTCGGGCCGGGAGCGGTACGCGATGGCGGCGATCGTGGCGGCCCTGCTGATGGTGGTGCTCTCCCTGAACGAGAGCAGCGAAGTGATCGGTGCGTACTCACCCGCGCCGCTGATCCTGCTGCTCAGCGGGGTCAGCATCGGCGCGGGGGTGTGGGTGTACGTCGCGGCGGACCGCAAGGGCGGCGCCCATGCCGCTCCCACCAGCGGTGTTCCGTACGGTGTGGCCGTCGGCCTCGTCTACGGGGTCAGCTCCCTCGCCATCAAGGGCGTCTCCGCCCTCCTGGACTTCCGCGACCTGCCCGGCACCGCCGTCGCGATCCTCGCCTCCCCGTACCCGTATGTGCTCCTGGTCACCGGCGGCACCGGCCTGGTCCTCTCGCAGACCGCGCTGCAGCGCTGCCGGGCCTCGCTCGTCGTGCCCGTCTGCACCACCACGTCCTGCCTGTACACCGCCACCCTCGGCACCCTCGCCTTCGGCGAGTCCCTCCCGGACGACCCGCTGCGCCTCGCCATGCGGGTCGCGGGCGCGCTCCTGGCGGTGGCGGTCCTCCTGGCCCTGCCCTCCTCCGAGAAGCCCTCCTCCACAAGGCCCGTGCCCGAGAGGCCGGACCCCGAAAAGCCGAGCCCCGCAGAGCCCCCGTCCGAAAAGGAAGTGAGCCATGAACCCCGCTGACCCGCTCCTCAAGATCCTCGCCTGCCCCCTCGACAAGGGCCCTCTCACCCTGCTCCCCGCCGAGGACGCCCTCTACAACCCGCGTCTGCACCGGCGTTACCCGATCGTCGAGGGCATCCCCCAACTCCTGCCGTCCTCCGGCGAACAGGTCGACGACGCGGAGCACCACCGCCTCACCTCGCACTGATCCACACCGCGAACCCCCCTGCCACAATGGGCGCATGATCAGGGGAAGCAGGGTCGCCGTCGTCGGCGGCAGCATCGCGGGCTGCGCGGCAGCGCTGGCCGCACACCGGGGCGGCGCGGACGCCATCACCGTGTACGAGCGGGCCGGCGGCCGACTGGCCGAGCGTGGCGTGGGGCTGGCCATGCACGGCCTGCGGTACGCGGAGCTGGAGGCGGCCGGGTTCATGGACGCGGACATGCCGTGGATCGGGCTGACCCACCGCACCTGGTACGTACGGGACGACGCCGCGCCGTCGCCGCTCGGCCGCCCCCTCACCGAGATGCCGTTCGCGTTCCGCACGTACAACTGGGGGCCGCTCTGGCGCGAGCTGCGCGCCCGGGTCCCCGGCTCGGTGGACTTCCGCACCGGCACGGCGGTGAAGCAGGTCCGGCTCACGTCGCGCGGGGTCGAGCTGGACGGCGAGCTGTACGACGTCGCCGTCGGCGCCGACGGGCTGCGCTCCCTGGTCCGTACGGTGGCCTGCCCTGCCACCGTCCCCGAGTACGCGGGCTATCTCGCCTGGCGGGGCGCCTACCCGGAGTCGGAGCTGCCCGACGCACACCTGTGGCCTACGGACGAGGCCGCCTACGTGGTCTTCGACGGCGGCCACATCGTCATCTACCGCATCCCCGACGACGCGGGCGGCCACCGGGTGAACTGGGTCTTCTACACCACCCCGCCGCCCGGGTACACCCTCCCTGCCGACGGACAGCGCACCCTCACCTCCGAACTCGCCACCCGTCTCTCCGAGATCACGGCACACCGACTGCCGCCCTTCTTCACCTCGTTGATAGAGGCGACGCCGCAGGACGAACGCTTCGTCCAGCCCCTCCACGACTTCACCGCACCCCATTACGCCACCGACCGCCTCGCCCTGGTGGGCGACGCCGCCACGGTCGCCCGCCCGCACACCGGGGCGGGCGCGGTGAAGGCCCTTCAGGACGCCACCGCACTCCAGTCGGCCCTGGTCGGCGCACCCACCCCGGCCGAGGCCCTCGCCGCGTACGACGCCGACCGCACCCCGGCGGGCCGCACCATGGTCGACCTGGGGCGGAACCTGGGCCGGTCGCTGGTGCAGGCCACTCCTGACTGGGGCGGCATGAGCGGGCCCGACCTCGACGCGTTCTGGCAACGGGCGGACGGGAGCCGGTCGTTCGGCGGCCGGTCCCTGAAGCGGAGCTGAGCCGACGGCGCCACCACGCACCCGCACAGGACCCACTCCACCCACCATTGACCACCCAGGGTGGAATGACCTAGGGTGTCTGCATGCCATTCAGCGAAGGACTCGAAGTCGTCCAGTTCAAGGGCCCGTGGTGGGTCACCATGTGGTGGCCCGAGGGCGCCGTGTCCGGCGGCCCGCAGAAGATCCTCATCGAGGCCGAGCCGGACGCGGCGCCGGGCGACGTGGCCCGCGGCATCTCGACGACGGTGCTGCGCGGGCTCGATCTCGCGGGCGCGGTGAAGAAGGCCCAGGAGATCGCACCCACCTCCCCGCCGTGGCAGGCTGAACACGGTCGGCTCGTCGAACTGGCAGCACTCGCAAAGGAGTTGCGAGCCGACGAGGGCGTCTCGGCGCGCTATCTCGCCGTGCTGTGCCTCACCTACCGCGACCTGGTCGACAAGGGCGTCCAGGCCCCGGTGCCGTGGCTCGCCGAACAGCTCGACAGGCGCCCCGAGTCGGTCAAGGACCACCTGAAGAAGGCCCGCCGCGAGTGCTATCTGACCTCCCGCGCGGGCCGGGCGGGCGGAGACCTGGGAGCCGCCGCACAGACCGCGCTCGCCACGGTCGACAACCTCCCGGAGCCCGCCACCACCCCGCCCGGCGACTAGCCGGCGCCCACCACCGTCCGCTGCGCCGAGAAGTCGCCCCACTTGCCGTCCGGGAGCTTCGCGCGCAGTTTGACGGTGTAGCGGGTGCCGGGAGGTTCGGCGACGGTGAGGGTGTAGGTCACCGGCCCCGGCGGCGGGGGTGCGCCCCACGCGATCGTCGTGGCGAACGCGCCGTTCAAGTACAGCTGGTACTCCTTCACCTCGCCGCCGGTACGCGGCTGGGTCCAGCGGAGTGCGAGGGTGCGCTCCCCCGCCTCGGCCCGCGCGGTCACGGTCAGGCCGGTCGGGGCGGTGGACGGCCTTGAACCCGGCGCCGAAGCCGTCGTCAGATCGAGGGCCTCGCTGTCCTTGGAGGAGTTCTCGGCGGCGTCCCGCGCCCGCACCGTGAAGGTGTAGACCGTGCCCGGGCGCAGCCCGTCGATCCGGGTGCGGGTCTCGGTGCCACGCACGCTGTGGATCCGGGAGTCCTCCTGGTAGATGTCGTACGAGGTGATGCCGGCGGCGTCCTTGGCGCGCCCCCAGGAGAGCGTCACCGAGCGGGCGCCGTTCACCTTGCCCCGCAGGGCAGTGGGGCTGGTCGGTGGCGTGCGGTCGTCCGGGGTGGGGGCCGGGGTCTTCGCGGAGACCGCGGCGCTCGGGGCGGAGAGGTTTCCCGCGGCGTCCCGGGCGCGGACGGTGAAGGCGTAGGACCGCGACGGCGCGAGGCGGTCGACGTCGACCATGGTGGTCTGCGCCGCGACCGCCCTGACCTTCTTCCCCTTCTCGTAGACCTCGTAGCCCGCCACTCCCCGGTCGTCCGTCGACGGGCTCCACATGACGTGGACGGAGGTGGCACTGCCCGCCTGGGCCGTCACCCCGGCGGGCGTGGAGGGTTTCGAACGGTCGGCGGGCGGCGCCGCGTGCGAGCCGCCGCCGCAGGCGGTCGCCGTGAGCAGCAGCAGGGAACAGGTCAACACGGCGCATACGGTGGGGCGTTGCACGGCTGGACCTCTCATCCGTGGGGATCCGTGAGCACTCGTCGGAAGGACGGGGGCAATGGTCCAGACCTGTATGCCACGGTTGGCCACCCCGGACAAGGGGTCGCGCACGGGAGCCGCCGTTAGGTCATGACCGCCCCCACCGCCACGAAGCCGCCGATCAGGAGGAACAGGACCGCCAGCAGCGGCCACACGAACCGCAGGTACTTGTCGTACCCGACCTTGGCGAGCGCCACCCCGCCAATCGTCACGGCGGTGGTCGGCACCCACATGTTCATCAGCCCGCTCGCGGACTGCCACGCCGTGACGACCACCGCGCGCGGTACGCCCGCGAAGTCGGCGAGCGGCGCGAGGATCGGCATCGCGAGGGTCGCGTGGCCGGACGTGGAGGGGATCAGGAAGGCGAGCGGCAGGTTCACGACGAAGACGATCACGGCGAAGAGCGCGGAGGAGGTACCGGTGACGACGCCCTCCACGGCGTTCAACACCGTGTCGGTGATGCGGGAGTTGTTCATGATCACGGTGACCCCGCGTGCGAGCACGATCACCAGCGCCGGGGAGATGAAGTCCGCCGCGCCCTGCGTGATCGTCGCGCTCAGCTTCTGCTCGCCGAAGCGCGCGACGAGACCGACCACGACCGCGGCCACCAGGAAGAGCGCCGCCAACTGCGGGAAGGACCAGCCGAGTTCGAAGCCGTAGGGGGTCGCGTCGGCGTCCCCGGTCAGCGCACTGGACCACGGCACCACCGAGAAGATCATGAAGGCGAAGGTGACCGCGACCAGGACGAGCAGGACCTTGTGCAGGGCGGTCAGCGGCAGCGGCTCCTCGGCCTCCACCGCCGACTGTTCGCGGTCGCCCGCGAGGAAGCCGGAGATCGAGCGGCCCGGGTCGCGCTGAACGCGGCGCGCGTACCGGATGACGTAGGCGACCGTGACACCCGTCAGCACCACCCACATCAGCGCGCGCAGCACGATGCCGTCGCCGAGCGAGATCCCGGCGGCCGACGAGGCGACGCCGGTCGCGAAGGGGTTCACGGTGGAGCACAGCACCCCGACCCCCGCGCCGAGGATGATCGTGCCGGTCGCCACCATCCGGTCGTACCCGAGGGCGAGCATCAGCGGCACGATCAGCCCGTAGAAGCCGAGGGTCTCCTCGGCGAAGCCCTCCACCGTGCCCAGCAGCGCGAAGACCAGCATCACGCCCGCGATCAGCAGCGCCCCTCGCGCGCGCAGCCGGTGGGCGAGGCGGCCGATGCCCCGGTCGAGGGCGCCGGTCGCGAAGACGACGGTGATGAATGCGCCGATGGCGAGCACGAAGAGGAAGACCCCCGCACTGCCGTACAGCTCGCCCGCCAGATCGGGCCCGACCTGCCCCGACTCGGCGTCCTGCACCCCGTACAGCCCGTTCACCGGCGAAAGGAAGAGGTCGTTCAGCCGATCGGTGAAGCTCTGGTCGGAGGGGACGCGGTGGTACGTGCCCTGGACCGGCGAGCCGTTCTTGTCCCGGTCGTACGCACCGGAAGGGATCAGGAAGGCGAGCAGCCAGACGCCGAGCGTGACGACGACCAGGATGGTGAGGGCACTGGGGAAGCTGAACTTCCGCCTGCCGCCCGGAGGCGGCTCCGGGGCCGCTCCCGGCTCCGCGTCCGGTGAGGTCGCTGTACTCATCGCTCAGCCCCTGGCTCGTCCCTGACCCTGGCGATCAATGGATCACAGGAGCCGCGACCCCGCATCCGCAGGAGGACGGCCGGGGCCCCCGGGCAGTGCGCCCGGCACATGACGGCCCCCGGCCCGCCCCTTCCGCTACTCCCCTTCTGCTGCCCGTGCGGTCGAACCGAGCCGCACGCTCCCCGCCGGCACGCCCGTCTGGTCCCAGGTGGCCCCGACTCCCACCAGGGCCCAGCCGCCACCGCACGCGCCGTCCGCGTACAGGAACGCCGTGTCCGTGGTGCCGTTCGAGAACCGCACCGCGCCGCTGACGAACGGCAGACAGGTATGGCTCGGCGGTTCGGCGACCTGGACGGCCTGCCCGGAAGCCGTGATGTACGTGTACGAGCCGGACGCCCCCTGTGCACCGGCGGGCACCGCTACCAGCAGCAGAAGTGCCCCGGCGAGTGCCGGAACGGCCCTTCGGAGCCGCCCCCTCGGCCTGCTCGATTCCATGGTCCCTCTCCCTTCGACGGGTCGATCGCTCCCGCTGACCACCCAGTCGAAGAGAGCGGAGATGGCTTCACGGGGGCTGATTACGCCCCCAGGTTGCCCATCGATTCCGCGACTATCCGTGAGCGAAATAGGTCATACAAGCTGACTTCTCTCGTCGTACGCCGCCCTCGCCTCCGCCACCGTGACCCGGTGCCGCTCGGCCCAACTGGTCAGCCCGAGGAGCGAGGAGTGCAGCTCACGGGCGACGGACGTCAACTCGTACTCCACCTTCGGCGGGACCGTCGGATGTACCGTCCGCACCAGCAGCCCATCGCGCTCCAGACCACGCAGCGTGAGGGTGAGCATCCGGCGGCTGATGCCGTCGATGGACCGCTCCAGCTCGGTGAAGCGGATCGGGCCGTGCGCGGCGGCGATCAGGATCGGGACGCTCCACTTCCCTACGACCCTGTCAAGAACTTCGCGGACGGGGCAGGCCTCCGCGTTCACGACCTGCGAGGTAACACCGGTGTTCCGGGGGGACATGGAAGTGCCTCCTTACGTCGGACCCTCATGGTCACGCACGATCTCCTCCGTCACAAGGTCCGTTACAAGTAGTGCACCTATGGAGGTCAGAGACCATGTCAGGGTTCAAGCCAGCCACCGATCGGTCCCGTTGGACCGCGCTCGTCATCCTCTGCGCGGGAACCCTGATGACGATCCTCGACGGCAACATCGTCACCGTCGCGATGCCCGCCGTCCAGAGCGACCTCGGCTTCTCCCCCGCCGGCGTCGCCTGGGTCGTCAACGCGTATCTGATCCCCTTCGGCGGGCTGCTCCTGCTCGCCGGGCGACTGGGCGATCTGATCGGCCGCAAGCGGATGTTCACGGCCGGGCTCGCGGTCTTCACGCTCGCGTCCCTCTTCTGCGGGATCGCCACCACCCCGGGCACGCTGATCGCGGCCCGCGCCCTCCAGGGCGTCGGCGGTGCGATGACGACGGCCGTCGTGCTCGGCATGCTGGTCGCGCTCTTCCCCGAGGGACGCGGGCGCGCGAAGGCCATCGCGGTCTTCAGCGCGACCGGCGCGGCGGGCGGTGCGCTCGGCACCTTCCTCGGCGGCGCCCTGACCAGTGCGCTCTCCTGGCACTGGATCTTCCTGATCAACCTGCCGATCGGTCTGGTGTCCGTCGTCGCCGCGTGGCGGGTGCTGTCCGCGGACGAGGGCGCGGGACTCGGCAAGGGCGCCGACTACCTCGGCGCTGTCCTCGTCACCGCTGCCCTGATGCTCGGCGTCTACACCCTCGTCCAGACCGCCGAGCACGGCTGGGGATCCGTCAGGACCCTCGGCCTCGGCGCGCTCTCCCTCGTGCTGCTCGCCGCGTTCGCCCTCCGGCAGGCCCGCGCCGCCGAGCCGCTCCTGCGGCTGCGCATCTTCCGCTCCCGCACCCTGACCGGCGCGAACCTCGTACAGATCGCGGCGATCGCGGGCATGTACGCCTTCCAGTACATCGGCGCGCTCTACCTCCAGCAGGTACTGGGGTACGAGAGCCTGACCACCGGTCTCGCGTTCCTCCCCGCGCCCCTCGTCATCGGCGCCCTGATGCTCGGTCTCTCCACTCGCCTCACGACCCGCTTCGGCCCTCGTACGGTCCTGCCGGCCGGGCTGGTCTCGATCCTCGCGGGCCTCGTCCTGTTCAGCCGAGCGCCGGTCGGCGGCTCGTACCTGACCGACGTCCTCCCCGCGATCCTGCTCCTCTCGATCGGCTTCGGCATCGGGATGCCGGCCATGACGGGGCTCGCCATGTCCGACGCCCGGCCGGAGGACGCGGGCCTCGCCTCCGGGCTCTTCAACACCACGCAGGTGGTGGGCGGCTCGTTCGGCCTGGCCGCCCTGACGTCGCTTGCGGCGGGCCGGACGGCCGACCTCACCGCCACCGGCACCACCCCGCTGGACGCCCTCAACTCGGGCTACCAACTCGCCTTCGGGGTCGGTGCGTCGGTGGTCACCGTGGGGCTCGTCCTGGCGGCGGTGCTACTCCGCGCGGGCAAGGGGACGAGCGCCGAGGGCACCGAGGCCGTCAGTCCTGAGCGATCCGCCGCACGGACCTGACCCGGGCGGCCTCGTGGGCGGAGCGCAGAAGGCGTACGACCGTCTCCGCCGTCCGCCCGCCGGGGTTGACGACGGAGATCCAGCCGAGCGATCCGTACACGGGGTGCGGCAGCAGGGTGTCGACGGCCGTGTGGTCCCGGGGCTCGGCGAGCGCGCGCGGTTCCTCCCCCGTGAGTTCCCGGAACGCCGCACGGTCGATGTGGACGTTCACCCGCCAGTGCCCCGGGCGGTCGAGGCCGGACGCGGTGTCGTCCGGATAGTTCTTGGTGACGATCGTCCCGTACGGCTGGACCTTCGTCGGCAT
Organism: Streptomyces sp. NPDC054863; assembly: GCF_053610825.1. Classification (NCBI taxonomy): domain Bacteria; kingdom Bacillati; phylum Actinomycetota; class Actinomycetes; order Kitasatosporales; family Streptomycetaceae; genus Streptomyces; species Streptomyces sp. NPDC054863. The sequence continues at coordinate 62,501 of NZ_JBSGZD010000016.1, forward strand.
CCGGCCGTCCGGCGCGTAGTAGAAGAACGCGTCACCCCACACCAGCTCGGGAAAGTCGTCCCCCTGCTGCGGGGCGACCACCAGCGCACCGTCCAGGCCCCGCACGACCGTGACGATCTGTTCCATACTCATGTTGATGCTCATGGTTCAAGCATCACCTTCAAGTGCTTGTGTGGGGTTCGCCGATGTCCGAGGTACCGCAGGCAGCACCGCTCCGTACGGTCGACGTGGCCCGGGAGTCCGGTTACTCGGTGCAGCAGGTGCGCGATCTGGAGCGGCTGGGGGTCATCCCGCCCGCCGTACGGTCGGCCGGCTCCTACCGCTCGTACACACCGCTCCATGTCCAGGCCCTGCGCGCCTACCGGGGTCTGGCCGTGGCCACCGGCCCCGTCGAGGCCCGCCGGCTGCTCACGGAACTGCGCACCGCGACGCTCACCGACGCGGCCACGGCGGTCAACGCGGTCCATGCCCGCCTCGCCGGGGAACGCGCGGAGGTCCTGCGCGCCCAGCAGGCCCTGCACGCGATCGGGGCCGAGGCGGACGCGTCGCGCGCGGGGCCGACCGGCCC
>NZ_JBSGZD010000017.1:0-45512 GCF_053610825.1 Streptomyces sp. NPDC054863
GAGCCGGTCCATTGCCGACCGGCTCTCCTCGTCCGCGGCGCGGTAGATCACCAACCGCTGGCCCGGATCCTGAAGTGGCACGAGCACTTCGAAATCCACTGCGACCACTCCGGCGACAGGATGCCGCAGCACCTTGTGCCCACGGCCGTTGACCTTGATGTCCCGCTCGGCCCACAGCCGCGCGAACTGCTCGTCACCAGTGGTGCATTCGGCGATGAGGTCGCTCAACGCCCGGTCCTCCGGATGCGCGGCCCACGCGGCGCGCAGATGGGCGATCCCCTCCCGGACGACGCGGTCGCGGTCGACGTACAGCTCGCGCACTTCCGGGTGCATCAGGCACAGCCACATCGCATTGCGCCGCGACGGCGGCAGGGTGTCGAAATCCACCAGCAGCGCCGCCATTTCGCCGTTCCAGGCCAGGATGTCGTAGCGGTGGTTCATCAGCATGGCGGGCAGCGGCGACAGGTCGGCGACCAGGTGGGCCAGTGGCGGCGGCGCGGTGGTGGCGGGCTCGTCCGCGGGGCGGGGGCGCTGCCGGGCGAGGTCGAAGAAGTAGGTGCGTTCGTCGGGGGCCAGGCGCAGCGCCCGGGCCAGTGCCTCCACCACCTGCGCCGAGGGCCGCAGGCCGCGGCCCTGCTCCAGCCGTACGACGTAGTCGGTGCTGACGCCTGCCAGTTCGGCGACCTCTTCGCGGCGCAGTCCGGGGGTCCGCCGGGCCTGGCGGCGCGACGGCAGGCCGAAGTCGTGCGGGTCCAGGCGCTCCCGACGGGTCCGCAGGAACGCGGCCAGCTCCTGTGTCGGGTCCACGGTGCGGGTCGTCATGATCGGTCCAACAGCCTGGGTAGGACTGGTGTTCCCAGGAACTTCTCTCCCTTATCCCTCACGTGCTGCGGTCCCAGACTTGTTCTCGACGCCGGACGAGACGTCGGACCGGACGTCGGACCGGACGTCGGACCGGACGTCGGACAACAAGCACAGGAGGACACGATGTCGCTCACTCTCGACACCTACCGGCTGCTGGGCCGCTCCGGGCTGCGGGTCTCACCGCTGGCGCTGGGCGCGGCGACCTTCGGCACCGAATGGGGCTGGGGCGCCGAGCGGGACGAGGCACGCAAACTGTTCGACCGCTACGTCGAGCGCGGCGGCAACTTCATCGACACCGCCAGCACCTACACCAACGGCAGCTCCGAGCGCCTGCTGGGCGAGTTCGCCCGCGACAACCGCGAGAGCCTGGTGCTGGCGACGAAGTACACGACGCTGCGGCGGCCCGGCGATCCGAACTCCGGGGGCCCGCACCGCAAGAGCCTGTTCGCGTCGGTGGAAGCCAGCCTGCGGCAGCTGAACACGGACTACATCGATCTGCTCTACCTGCACCTGTGGGACTTCACGACGCCGGTCGAGGAGATCCTGCGCGGCATGGACGACCTGGTCCGGCAGGGCAAGGTCCGGTACGTGGCGATCTCCAACTCCCCGGCCTGGCAGGTGTCGCGCATGCAGGCGATCGCCGACCTGCGCGGCTGGTCACCGCTGGTCGCGCTGCAGATCGAGTACCACCTGATCGAACGCACCGGGGAACGCGACCTGATCCCCATGGCCCGCGAGATGGGGCTGGGTGTGATCCCGTGGTCGCCGCTGGCCGGCGGCGTGCTCACCGGCAAGTACAGCCGCGACGACGTGACCGCGCCGAACGCCGCGGCCGGCGACGGCACCCGCAGGAGCACCACCGTCGCGGGCGGCGCGCTCACCGAACGCAACTTCGCCGTCGTGGACGTCGTGCGGGAGGTCGCCACGGAGCTGGGCCGCACGCCCGCCCAGGTCGCTCTGGCCTGGATCCTCCGGAACCCGGGCGTGACGGCACCGGTCATCGGCGCCCGCACCCCCGCGCAGTTGGAGGACAACCTGGGCGCCCTGGAGGTCGAACTCACCGCCGCCCAACTGGCCCGCCTCGACGGGGTGAGCGCGATCGGGCTCGGCTTCCCGCACGACATGCTCGCCCGCGGCTCGATCCGGGCGCTGACCCGCGGCGACATGGTGGTCGAACCCCGCCGCTGACAGCCGAGCCGCCCAGACAGCCGAGCCTCTCAGGACGAGTCTCCGTAACGGGCGGCAAGCGCGGCGGCACGGCCGTGCAGGGAGGCGCGCAACGACTGCGGGGTCAGGGCTTCCGCATCCGTGCCGAGCTGCCACAGCGCCCATTCGGCGTGGCGTGCGTCCTGGAAGGTCACCTCCAGCCGCAGCCGGCCGTCCGCTTCGGGTTCTTCCGCGCGGACGGCCAGCGCGGTGTTCAGCAGCTCCTCGCGCCGCGCCGGGTTCATCCGTACCAGCACGTTGATGTGGTCGCCCCCGGAGAGGAACCGCGCCGAGCGCTCCCGCCAGATCCGGTCCAGATCGACCTGGTGGGGCCGCTCCGCCTTTTCCGGGAGCACCTCGGCAGCCAGGATCCGCGACAGCCGGTAGGTGCGGTCCGCGCCGGATCTCGTGGCCAGCAAATAGCCCCGGTCGCGCACGGTGACCAGGCCGATCGGGTCCACCGTGCGCCAGTGTGCGGTCTGGCCCGTGGCCGCGTAGTGGAGGCGCAGCTTCTGTCCGGCGAGCACCGCGCGCCTGACCTCGATCATGGTGGCGTCGGGCACCTCGTCAGTGACCGGCCGCCGCGAGAGCAGGTCGGCCTCCGGGTCGACGAGAAATCTCCGGACCGCGTCGCTCGCGGTGCTCCGGTGGCTTTCGGGCAGCGCGTCGACCACCTTGCGCATGGCCGAGACGAGCGCCGGACCGAGGCCGAACACCTGCTCGCCGCGCGCCGATCCGGCGGTCAGCAGGGCAAGGGACTCGTCGTGGTTCAGACCGATGAGCTCGGTCCGGAAACCGGGCGACAGCGCGAACCCGCCGTGCCGGCCGCGTTCGGCGTAGACCGGGACCCCGGCCGCGGACAGCGCCTCGATGTCACGCAGCACGGTACGGGTGGAAACCTCCAGCTCCCGGGCGAGCGTGTCCGCGGTCAGCCGACCGCGCTGACGCAGCAGGAGCACCAGAGAAACCAGCCTGTCGGCACGCATGCGAAAACCCTATCGAAATACATGACCAAGGGTGTCGTGATTTGTTGCGAGGCTCTTCCACACGACGTCGGACCGACGGCCACGGGCCGAAGGCCGTCCGTACACCCTCTGAATCGACTGGAGCCGACATGGCAGTGGAACGAACAGCGGTCAACCCGGTGACGTGGTCCGTGGAGATGGGCTTCAACCAGGGTGAGCTCGTCTCCGGTCACACCCGGACCTTGTACGTCTCGGGGCAGACCGCGATGAACGGCGAAGGCAAGCCCCAGCACGACGGTGACATGGCGGCGCAGTTGGCACTGAGCATCGCCAACCTGGAGGCCGTGCTCGGCGAGGCCGGCATGTCCCTCGCGAACCTCGTCCGGCTCAACGTCTACACGACCGACGTCGACCTGCTCTTCCCGCACTACGGGGTGCTGGCGGCACGGCTGGGCGCCGCCGGGGTGGCACCGGCCTCCACGATGCTCGGGGTGGCACGGCTGGCGATCCCGGGCCAACTGGTCGAGCTGGAGGGGACCGCAGTCGCGTGAGGTGAGCGCGCTGCCGCGTGTGAGGCGGGCTCGCAGTCGAGGGAGGCGGGCTCGCACGCGTGGGGCGGGCTCGGTGCCACCGGCTTCGCGCGGTGTTCACCAACTGATCCCGGCGGCCACCGGCAGATGATCGCTGCCGGTGGCCGGCAGCACCCACGAGCTCTTCGGCTCCACGCCGCGGACCAGGATCTGGTCGATCCGCGCCACCGGGAACTTCGCCGGCCAGGTGAACCCGAAGCCGTCCCCCGCCGCCGCCTGGGCCGAACGCAGCCGCGAGGTGAGGCCGGCGAAGGCACGGTCGTCCGTGGTGCCGTTCAGATCGCCGAGCACCACCACCCGCTCGTTCCGCTCGGCGGCGACGGCCTCGCCGAGCGCCTGCGCGTTCCTGTCCCGCGACTCCGTCCAGAAGCCCGCCCCGGGATTGACCCGTACGGACCCCAGGTGGGCCACGTACACGGCGAGGGGCCCGTGGGCGGTGGTCACGGTGGTGCGCAGCGCCCGGTTGTCGGGCAGTTTGGCCGCGGCCGACTTGGCGTCCCCCAGTGGTCCGACGTCCGTCCTGATGTCGACCGGCCGGGTGTCCGACAGCGGCAGCCTGCTCCACAGTCCGACCGTGCCGAGCACCGTGTGGTGCGGATACGCCTTCGCCAGCTCCTTCTCGTACTGCGGCTTCGCCTGCGGGGTGATCTCCTCCAGGGCCAGTACGTCCGCACCGGAGGCGGCCAGGTCGCGGGCGGTGCCTGCCGGGTCGGGGTTGTCGGCGCCGACGTTGTGACTGGCCACGGTGAGGTCGCCGCCCGGGTGGGACTTGTCGCCGAGCAGCCCGCCGAAGAGGCTCAGCCACACCGTGACCGGCAGCAGCAGCGCGGCCACCGCGGTGGCGGAGCGGCGGCGCAGCGCCCCGGCCAGCAGCACCGGGACGAACAGGCCGAACCACGGCAGGGCGGTCTCCACCAGGCTGCCGAGGTTCCCGATCCGGTTCGGGATCTTCGCGTGCAGCAGCATGAAAAGGCCCAGCAGCAGTGCGAGCGCCGCGAGTACCGGGCCGCGTCTCCAGGGGCCCGGCCGGGAGCCGCGCGGGGCGTCCGCTGCTTGAGCGGAGCCGAGAGCCTTGTCCGGCCCGGTCTCCGCCGTGTCCACCTGCGTCATGTCCGCCCGCGTCATCGTCTGTCCTCGCTCGCTGCTACTGGTGCTGGTGCGGGTGCTACTACTGGTGCCGTTCACTGCTTCCGTACTGCCGTTCACTGCTGCATCCTCGGGTCCTGGGTGGCGTCGGCGTACATGCGCGGACAACCGCGGTCGATCGCATCGGTGCGCAGTTCGTAGTGCCAGGGCTCGTTGCCGTAGATCTGGCACAGCCCGTACCCGGCGCCGTGCCGGGACAGCCACGCCGTCGCATCGGACTGCCCGATGTCGACGGCGGCGCCCGACACGTGCGGCGACGTCGACGCGGTGGCCACCCATCGGGCGGCCTCCTCTTCGGACCCGTACCTGGCGACCGCCTCGCGAAGGAGCCGGTCCTGGTACTCCGGGGAACGCCAGCCGCTGTTGACGTAGAACTCGGCTCCGTCTTCCGCGGCATCCGTGGCGGCCCGGCGGAGGGCCGCGAGTAAATCTGGATCGAGACGGGTCACAGCCGGAATCTTGTCGTCGAAGACCGTCACGCCGTCGGGTACAGCACCGGCGGCCTCGCCGGACGCACCACGGTGCTCACTGTGGCGGGCGCTCGGCGATGTGTCCGAGGAGCCCGAGAAGATCTGCGACTGGTGGCCGAAGGCCGCGGTGATCGCGGCGACGACGGCTGTCAGGCCGACGGCCAGGAGCCGGTGGATCCGGTGGATCCGGCGGGTCGTGGTGGGTGCCGATGGCGGGGTTCGAGTCATACCGCCAGTCAAGGAAGGGCGGTGTTGCCTGCACGTAGGCGATTTTCGATACGCGGACGATATCCGGTGGCTCGTAACCTTGTCGCCATGCGTGTGCTGATCGTCGAGGACGAGCCCTACCTGGCAGAAGCCGTCCGCGACGGCCTGCGCAGGGAAGCGATCGCGGCCGACATCGCAGGGGACGGCGACGCCGCTCTGGAACTGCTGGACATCAACGCGTACGACATCGCCGTCCTCGACCGGGACATCCCCGGACCGTCCGGTGACGAGATCGCCAGAAGCATCGTCGCCTCCGGCAGCGGCATGCCGATCCTCATGCTCACCGCAGCCGACCGTCTCGACGACAAGGCCTCCGGGTTCGAACTCGGCGCCGACGACTACCTCACCAAACCCTTCGAGATCCGAGAGCTCGCGCTCAGGCTCAGAGCGCTCGACCGCAGGCGCGCGCACAACAGGCCGCCCGTGCGGGAGATCGCGGGCCTCCGGCTGGACCCGTTCCGCAGAGAGATCTACCGGGACGGCCGCTACGTGGCGCTGACCAGGAAGCAGTTCGCCGTGCTCGAAGTCCTCGTCGCGGCCGAAGGAGGTGTCGTCAGCGCCGAAGACCTCCTGGAACGCGCGTGGGACGAGAACGCCGACCCGTTCACCAACGCCGTACGCATCACCGTCTCGGCACTGCGCAAGCGGCTCGGCGAACCCTGGATCATCGCCACCGTGCCGGGCGTCGGCTACCGCATCGACACGGCACCCGGCACCGGACGCGAGGGAGGAGACCGTGCGGGCGGGAACCATGCGGGCGGAGACCGTGGATAGGCGGCCCGGTGTGAGCGTTCGCGTCAAGCTCACCCTCAGCTACGCCGGGTTCCTCATGCTGGCAGGCACCCTGCTGATGGCGGCGGTGTGGGTGTTCCTCCTGAGTTACGTCCCCGACCGTGCGATGCTCTACGACCCCGATGACAGGCCCGACGGCATTTTCCCCATCCGGTCCGCCCTTCTGGACGTCTTCGCCCCGAGGGCCGCCGCGGTCATGGCGTTCCTGCTGGTGTTCGGCCTCGTGGGAGGGTGGCTGCTCGCCGGACGCATGCTCGCCCCCCTGACCCGCATCACCCACGCCACCCGCATGGCCACGAACGGGGCGCTCTCCCACCGAATCCAACTGGAAGGCCGCAGGGACGAGTTCCGCGAACTCGCCGACGCCTTCGACGGCATGCTCGAACGGCTCGAAGCGCACGTCGCCGAACAGCAGAGATTCGCGGCCAACGCCTCTCACGAGCTGCGCACCCCGCTGGCGATCTCGAAGGCACTCATCGACGTGGCCCGCACCGATCCGCACCACGACGCCGACGAAGTCATCGACCGCCTCCACACCGTCAACACCCGGGCGATCGACCTCACCGAAGCGCTGCTCCTGCTCAGCCGCGCCAGGCAACGGTCCTTCACCCGGGAACCCGTCGACCTGTCCCTCCTGGCGGAAGAAGCCACCGAAACGCTCCTCCCCCTCGCGGAGAAGCACGGCGTCACCATCGAGACCCGCGGCGACATCACCCCCACGACCGGATCACACGCGCTCCTGCTGCAACTGACCACGAACCTCGTACAGAACGCGATCGTCCACAACCTGCCCGGACGGGGCACCGTGTGGGTGCACACCGGCGTCCGCCCCGAGACCGTGGTGCTGACCGTCGAGAACACCGGCGAGAAGCTGACCCCCCGGCTGGTCTCGACCCTCACCGAACCGTTCCAGCGCGGCACCGAACGCATCCACGCCGACCACGCGGGCGTCGGCCTCGGCCTGGCCATCGTCAAGACCATCGCCCACGCCCACGACGGAACCCTCACCCTCGCCCCGCGCCCTGCCGGCGGGATCCGCGTCACTGTGGAACTGCCCGCGGCGCCCCCGCACACCGGTGGTGAGAAATCAGCGAACTGACGCGCTGCACGCCGCGCCCGCCGCCCGCTCCGCTGCGTCCGGCAGGCCCGTGGCCCACAGGGCCGACTCGGCCCACGCGCCGACGATCGCGACGTCCGGGTCCTGGTGGCGCAGCACCGCGAAGCGCTCGGCCAGGAGCTGGAGCCGTACGGTCAGGGGGATTTGAGCCAGCACCGGCGGCAGGGCCGGGGCGCCGGGGGCGGCGGCGAGGGTGGTGACCGGGAGGGATTCCCGGGCGGCGGCCTCGCCGAGGGCGGCGGTCAGGCCGTCCACGTCGGCAGAGGGTTCGAGGACGAGGAGCCCGTCGGCCGCCGTGAGGGGAACGGCCGCACCGTGCAGGAAGCGGTCGGACTCGAAGCCCTCGGCGAGCATCCGGGCGGCCTCGCGGACCTTCAGGGCGCCCTCGCGGGCGGTGACGCCCCAGGGGCCGCAGCCGATCAGGGTGAGCATGCGGGCGGGTACGGGGACCGCTTCGAGGTCCGGGGCCGCGCACACGGCCCGTACCGCTTCGGCGGTCCTGCGCAGTTGCTCCGGCGAGCCTTCGGGGCCGCCCAGGTGGTGGGCCAGGCGGGCGAGCACGCCCAGCGCCGAGGTGTAGCTGACGGTGTACGTCTCGGACTCCTCCGCGGTCACGGTCTCCACCGCCTCCGGCCAGCCCTTGCCCCGGCCGGTGATGGACACCACCGGGATGCCCAGGGCGAGGGCCGCGGACCTGGCGCGTACGGCGTAGGCGGTCTCGGCGGTGTGCGTGATGACCAGCAGGACGTCGCCCTCGCGGGGTGCGGCGGCCCAGCGGGCGGCGTGCGCGCCGGAGTGCCAGCGGGCGTCGAGGCCGGCCTGTTCGAGGAGGAGCGCGCCGAGTTCGGCGGCGTGCTGGCTGGTTCCCGTACCGACGACGATGACGCGGCGGGCGGCGCCGAGGCGTGCGGCGGCGGCCGACACGTCCTGGTCGGCGACCAGGTCGAGGGCGTCGGCCTGGGCGTGGATCATGCGCAGCAGGGCGGTGGGGGTGGCGGTCATGTTCGGCTCCTGCGGTGCGGTGACGGGCATCAGGCCGTGGCGACGCAGCCGACGCTCGGAGCGCGGGTGGTGAAGGGCGGCCCTCGCATCAACTGTCCGTTGATTCTGCGAAGTTGCGGATTCCACTGTCAAGACTTTTGAGATCTTCGGATTTCGTTGTCCTGAGGGGCAGTTGTGGCCGAATGCACCCGATCAGTGGGACCAGAAGATCCATGAGCACATGAGTCCCTTGGCGGCAATCGTCAGCGCGGGTCCCTACGCATGCACCACGTGCGGGGGCCGTCGCCGGGGAGCTGGACATCGGCTGTGACCTTGAAGCCGAGGCGCTCGTAGAACCGCACGTTCGCCTCGCTGGAGGTCTCCAGGAACGCAGGATGCCCAGTGCGCTCGGCCTCCTGGACGCCGGGACTCAGCACCGCACTGCCGAGGCCCTGTCCCTGGGCCTCGGGGGCGGTTCCCACGGTTTCCAGGAACCATCCCGGCTCCTGGGGCCGATACGGGGCCATGGCCTCTTCGGCGGACGCGGACGCGGCGGCCCGGTCGCCGCTGAGTTCGCCGAGGAGCGGCCCGAGCTCGGCGAAGGCGGGTGAGGGATCCTGGCCCGGAACGGCCCAGACAGCCACGGCACGCCCCTCGTCGGCGACCCAGACCCGGCCGTACACCATGCCGATGCGGGTCAGGCACAGCTCCTGGAACCGCCGGATCCGCCCCTCGTGATCGTCCGCCGCGACCACGTGCCGCGTGTAGGGGTAGTCGGCGAAGGCGCGGGCGAGGGTGTCGACCGCGGTGGGAACGTCGGCGTCGGCGAGGGGACGCACGACGGGGGACCTTTTGCTCTGTTCCGTGTTCACCGAGACATCCTGGCACTGGCCGGAAACCCGGGCCAACACGTTTTGACACGCTGGAGACGCTGTCCCGGCCGTGGCCGTCGGCCGATCGCTGCGGCAAGGCACCGAGGCCTATCGTGCGCTCATGCACACGACTCAGGTTTCCCAGCACGTGCGGGCCCCGCGCGCGGCTGTCTACCGGACGCTGCTGGACGCGGCGGCGCTCGCGCGCTGGCGGATGCCGGACGGCATGAGCAGTACGGTGCACGCGTTCGACGCGCGTGAGGGCGGGAGGTTCCGCGTCTCGCTCACGTACGACTACGACGTGCCCGGCAGCACCGGCAAGTCGGGCTCGCACACGGACACTTACCACGGTCACTTCGCGAGGCTCGTGCCGGACGAGCAGGTGGTGGAGGTGCTGGAGTTCGAAACCTCGGATCCCGCGCTGCGCGGCACAATGACGATGACCACCACGCTCACCGAGGCCGACGGCGGCGGCACGGACGTCACCGTGGTGCACGAAGGACTCCCCAAGGGTGTGTCCGCCGCCGACAACGAAATGGGCACCCGCATGGCGCTGGCCAACCTGGCCCGACTCATCGAGGCGGACATCCCCTAGGTCGTGTATTCGCTGATGGCGCTGTCGCTGAGGAAGAAGCGCCGCGCGACGGCCTGGTGGGACAGGCCTTCGGCCATGAGGCACACCGCTGACATGCCGATCACCGTTCGAGAGGGCGGCCGAATGAAAGATCGGCCCTACTCCCGTGCTACGTCAGGCCGTATGCTTCGCGTGCTTCAACTGCACTTTTTTGTTGCCTGTGTTGGGGGGCACAGTGACGTCACAGCACTCCAGTGATCCTGCTGGGCGGGGCAGCGGCCCCGACTACGATCCGGCCGTGCGCGCCTTCGAGAGAGCCGTTTCCGCTTACGCACAAGGGGACTTCGCCGCGGCAGTCGGCTACTTGCGCCTGCTGGATCAAGGCATTCCGGTACCAGGGCACCTCGCAGCCGCGCACGCGGGCCTCCACGCGACGCTCGCCGCGCGGGCGAGGAACTGGGACCGCTGCTGCGACTGGTACATCAGCTCGCTCGCCCCGCGGGACCAGCAAGTGGCCCTACACACTGCGGAGTCGTGTGCCACGAGCGGCTGCGGCAGCCCGGCCGGCTCGCTCTGCGGCCAGTGCGGACAGGGCTTCTGCCCGGCCCACGGCGTACGCAACAGCCACCGGGTGCAGCGTTGCGTCCCCTGTCTGAACGGGGCGCTGACCAACCTCGCCCACGCCGCCGTTCTCGCCGGGCGGACCGAGGAGGCCGTACGCGTACTGCGGTCCTGGTCGGGTCGCCGTGACCCCTCGGCAGCGAGCGACCTGCTGAGGAGCCTCGCGCCGGGGGACGATGCCGACGGGCTCGACGGCCCCGGCGACGCCGAAAGCGCCGGTTCCCCCGCCGAAAGCGCCGGTTCCGCCGAAAGCACCGGTGACGGCAGACGCACCGAAAGCGGCAAACGCACCCGCGACGGCGAACGCACCGAAGGCCCACCGGACTTGCGACGGGCCGCCCCCCAGTTCCTCTCCCGGCAGCACGCGCTCGCCTTCGCCCTCCGCCAGGCGCTCGGCCGGGGCGGGCTCTCGGAGTGGGAGCGCATCGGCCGCCTCACCGCCCGGGACGGCACGGGGCGCGTGTCCGAGCTGTACCGGCAGGCCGCCGCACGCGCGGCACGCCGGCTCACGGCCGATGAGGAGCACCTGCTCGCCTGGGGCGCCTGGCTCCGGCTGTGGCAGTCCCGGCCGTTCGACCTCGGCGCGGCACACGGGCTCGGGGTCGCCGCCCTCCGGCTGCTGGCTTCCGGAAAGCCCCTCACGACAGGCATCCGCGCGGCAACCACCCGTCAGGCCACGGCCTGCTGGTCGGCCGTACTGCACTCGCCCGCCCACCGGAAATCCCTGGAGGAGGCGGGCCGGGAGGAATTCGACGACGGCGTGTGGGCGACGGCCGTCGAGTCCCTGCGTACGCACGTCACTCAGCTGCTCCAGGACGAGGACCGTGCGGCGGGACACTCCCCCGCCCGGTCGCTGGAGCTGAAGTGGCGGGTGGAGTGCGAGGCCGCGAGCCGCTGGGCGGGACTTCCTCCCGCGATCGCCCCCACCGCGCCCGCGCCGGAGTTCTTCTGCGGGCCGACGTACCTCGACGAGGTCGCATCGATCAGTGCGGACTGGGCCCGGCGCATGAGGGAGGTACGGGAGAACATCCCGCTCGCCGGGCCGTTCGCCGGGTTGGAGACGTCTCCCGGGACGCCTACGGAAACGCCTTCGCAAACACCTTCGCTCGCCGAACTCTTCGCCCCCGAGGCGGCGTTGGCGACCCTGTTGAGGGAGGGCAGGTGGCAGGAGGTGATCAGCGCCGTCGAGGAATCGCACCCCGACTGGCGCACCCGCCCGGCAGCGGACACGAGAATGTCCGACGAGGGGCGGTCCGCCGCCCTGGAGATCCTCGCCGCCGCCCTCGTCCGCCGGGCCCAGGAGTACGCGAAGGGCAAACGCTGGACCGAGGCCCTCCAGGACTTCGAGCAGGCGCAGGAGGCCGGACAGGACGTCACTCCGTACGCCGACGTCATTTGCCGTGCCGCCGTGGGAGCCGGAGCGACCGTACGAGGCCGGGTCAAGGTGGCGAACACACAGGCAGGACTGCTGGAGCGAGCACTCCAACTCGCCCCGGGGCACAAGGAGTTGCTCCGCAACCTGACCGCGGTCTCGCTCCGTCTCGCCGACCAGGCCGAGAAGTCGGGCCAGCGGGAAGAGGCCGAACGGCGCTACCGGCGCGCCTGCGAACTGTCCCCGAAGGACCGGCAGGCCGCCGAAGGACTCGCCAGGGTCGGGCGGGGGGCGGGGCGGGGGGCGGGGCGGGGGGCGGGGCGGGGGGCCGACCAGGGAGCCGGGCAGAGCGCCGGGCAGCGAACCGAGCGCGGATCCTCCCAGATCCTCGCCGACCTCCTGTACACGGACTCTCTCCGCAACGCCCGCGCAGGCGCCCGCGCCAAAGCGCTCTCCCGCATGAGGGAGGCCGCCGCATACATGAAGGGGCACCCCGACGAACGGTTCTCCGGGGAGCATGCGGAGACCGACGTGGCCCGTGGACTGTGGCGGGCACTGGCGCCGTACGACCCCTCGGACGAGGACAGCGTCCGCACGTACGCGGAGACGCTGTGGTTGTCGATCTCCTACCAGCCCATCGAGGAGACCTCCGGAATCTCCGAGGTGCTGGCCCTCCTCGCCGGTCACCTGCTGAGGCGAAACGCGTACGAGGACGTCATCGCGCTCGGCGAACGCTGCACGGGCGCGGAGGAAAGCCCGGAAAGGTTCCACACCGTACTGGCGGACGCCCACGACCGGCGGGCGGAACACCGCCGGAGAGCGGGGGACAGGACGGGGGCCCACCAGGATGCGCGGACAGCCCGGAAGCTGCGGATTTCCGTACAGGAGAAACTCTTCGACCTCGACTTTCCCGAAGGCTCGTGATGGCACAGACGACCCGGCCCGACGCAAACCGCCCCGACGCAAACCGACCCGAGGCGAACCGCTCGCCCGCTTTCGGCCCCACCGCCTACGACGTACTCGGCCTGGAATTCGGAGCCGACGCCAAGGCCGTCAGAGCAGCGCGGCTGAAAGGGATGGCCGACCCGGGCAGGCGCAGCAGCGTCTCCCGGGCGGCGAACGCCCTCTCCAGACCGAGCGGCCGGCTGAGCGCCGCGCTGCTCACCCCGCTGCTGGGCTCGCTCTCCGAGGAGGAGCTGAACTGCCGGGTGTCCGACGCGGCCCGTGAACTCCTGGCCGACCTGCCCCCGCTACTGCCCGAAGCCGACCGCTTCGGCCCGTTCCCCAGGAGCGATTCGTGACCACGCCCGATTCTCCTTCCGAGCACCCGCCTTCGGAGCACCCGCCTTCGGAGCACCCGCCTTCGGAGGGCTCGTCCGAACAGGCCCGCCGCATCAAGCAGTTGACCTTCCGCGCCCAGGCGCTCGAAAACCGGAAGGCCGCGACGGAGCGCACTCTCCGGAGCCTCCTGGAAGGTCTCCTGACGGTGGACGACATCCTGACCGACGCGGTGCAGCGTGCCGCCGGGACCGGCACGGAGCCTGCGCGGGTCGTGCCCGCCCTCTTCGAGGAGCAGATCGGTGCCGCGCACCGGGTGCTGCGCCAGCAGCTCCTCGCCGCAGGTGTCGAGCCGATGGACCTGGTGGGGAGCAAGGCGGTGCCGAGCATCTCCCGCGTGGTGGCCAAGGAGCCCCGGGCGTCCGTCCCTGCCGACACCGTCCTCGAAGAGCGGGTGACCGGCTTCTACGCGGACCGTGAGGTGCTCCGCGAAGCCGTGGTCGTGATCGCCGTCCCAGGCGCCGACCCCGATCCCGACCCTGCTCCCACGCCCCCCGCACCTGCGGCCGCCGCACCCGCATCCGCACGGCGTCAGCCCCGGCGTCTCCCCCGGCACAAACGCCGCACCCGCCGCCGCACCTGACAGCCTCCGCCCGCCTCCACTCCCGCTGCCACCGGCCTCCACTCCCGCTGCCACCCGTCTCCACCCACCCCCCACCGCAGAACTGGAGTCACGCACCGTGCACAGAACCCTCGGAATCGACCTCGGCACCACGAACTCCGTGGTCGCCTGGATGAAGGACGGCGCCCCGGAGGTACTCCCCGTAGCGAATGACCGGTTCAGCATGCCGTCCGCGGTCGGGGTCACCGAGGACGGCGGTCTCCTGGTGGGCCAGGAGGCGCTCCGCTGGCTGGACCGGGACTCCGCCCGGGTCGTCACGTCGGTGAAGCGCTTCATGGGCAGGAAGTTCGGCGAGGCCGCGGTCCAGGAGGCGATCGGACGGATGGGCGACGCCGCCTCCCATCTCAGTGAGGGCGGGGACGGCGGGATCCTCGTCCGGCTCGGCCCGCACCACTACACCCCCGTCCAGATCTCCGCGATCATCCTCCGGCGGCTCAAGACGGACGTCGAGGCCCGCCTGGGCGTCGTCTTCGACCGGGCGGTCATCACCGCGCCCGCCTACTTCGGCGAGCGCCAGCTCGCGGCCACCCGTGCGGCCGGTGAGCTGGCTGGTCTGCATGTCGTACGCGTCCTGGTCGAGCCGACCTCCGCCGCGCTCGCGCACGGTCTGACCCGCCCCCAGGACGCCGCTCCCGCGACCTTCGTCGTGTACGACCTCGGTGGCGGCACCTTCGACGTGTCCGTACTGAACACCGCGCCAGGCTATCTGGACGTCATGGCCCTCGGCGGTGACACCCTGCTGGGCGGCACGGACTTCGACGACCTGCTGGCCCGGAGCCTCAAGGAGCGCTGGCGCACCAGCACCGGCCAGAACCCCCAGGCCCCCCAGGACTACGTTCCCGCCCCCAGCGACGACATCAGGCTGCGCCGGGCGGCCGAGCAGGCCAAGATCCGGCTCTCGGGCGCGCCGGGCACGGACGTCACCGTCTCGCCCCTCGGCATGGACGGCGCGACCCTGGAACAGCACGTGGACCGCCCGTTCTTCGAGAAGCTGATCGCGGAGCACATCGCGAAGACCGTCGGACACACCACCGAGGCGATCTCGCGCATCGATCACCTGCCGGAGGACGTGTCCCAGGTGCTGCTCGTCGGTGGTTCGAGCGCCATTCCCCTGGTACGGGAGAAGCTCGCGGCGCTCTTCGGGGAGGAGCGGCTGCGTACCGACATCGACCCGATGTTCTGCGTGGCTCTGGGCGCCGCGGTGCAGTCGGCCCTCCTGGAGGAGCTGACCTGTCCCGGCTGTCACGTCGTCTCTCCGATCGGCGCCGGCTCCTGCCACGGCTGCGAGGCCCCGCTCATCGGTGCGCCGACGGTCGACTGCCCCGGCTGCCACGTCCCCGCGCCGGCGGGAAGCTCCGTCTGCCCGGTGTGTACGGAGGACCTCTCCGGGCTGGCTCCGCCGCCGCTGAGGGCGACGGTGGTGGAGTGTTCCCACTGCGGCGAGGAGAATCCTGCCGCGGCGATGCTGTGCACGCTGTGCGAGGAGCCCCTCCCCGGGTTCGCAGGACTGAAGTGCCCGGGCTGCGGAATGGTGAACTCCGCGGGGCTCAGCGCCTGCTCCCACTGCGACAGGGAGTTCGCCGTGTCCACTCCTCTTGAGGTGACGGCGCTTCCCTTCGGCATCCAGCAGAAGGACGGCACCCTCCGGGTCCTGGTCGAGGCGGGAGAGTCCTATCCCACCGACTGGCATGTCAAGGAGTTCCAGCTCACCGGCCACAAGGGCGACATGCTGGAGATCCTGCTCCGCGAGGGCGACCTCCAGCCCGCCCACCTCAACGACCTCTGTGCGAGTCATACGTACGAGATCGAGGAGGACATCGCGGGCACCCGGTCGCTGGTGATCCGGGCGAGGCTGAACAGCGACCGCATCATCGACCTCGAATTCCGCATCGACAATGCCGACTGGCACGCGGTCACGCTCAACCGGAATCCGCTGACGAGCAAGTTCCGCAGCCGCGTGCTCAACGTGCACCGGGACTACGTCACTTACCTCGCCAACTGGCAGCACGACCTCGAACAGGCGGAGGTCCTGCAACTGGAGGAGACCGAGCAGAAACTGCGTGCGCTGCTCGCCGGAGGCAGCACCAGCGGCACCCTGGACCACCTGCTCGACGACGCGAGGCGCCGCCGCGAGCAGCAGGATTCGGTCCGCTGGGCCTCCGCGCTCTCCGCCCTCTACCCGCGCTACGTCCCGCACCTCATGTCCGCGGAGGACCTCGCCACCATGCGGAACAACAACGCGGACATCCGCGCGGCGCGGAAGGAGGGAGATCTTCAGGTGGCCCACACCATCGCCGAGGAAGTCATCGCCCTCAAGGAGCAGCTCGGCGACGACCTCTACCGCACCGTGTCGGCTCTCGCGTCCGCCTCCCAGGGCCGCGTCTCCTCGGCGCTGGGCCGCCGCATCCTCCAGGTGGGCAACCTCCTCAAGGAAGCGGCCGAATCGGGGAACACGGCCGCTCGGGACGCGGCGACCTCCAAAATGGTCGACCTGCACAAGGAAGCCGCCCGAGAGCTCCAGCAGCAGGACGCCCCCGAGCGCCAGACGATCCGCCCGGAGGGCATCAACGGCTGACCGGGCGGGCCCCCGAGGGCATCAACGGCCGGGCGGGCGCACGGCGGTGAGTGGGTCATCCGCCCGGCCGGACGGTGGGGCGCAGGCGGGTCAGCGCCCGGCTGCCGAGGAGCAGGCCGCCCAGCCCCAGGGGGACGGCCACGACGGCACCGACGAGCCCGTTGCCGGTACCGGGGCCTCCGCTGGAGGTGGCCAGGTGCAGCACGGCAAGGACCGTGGCGACCGCGCCCGTGCCGATGGCCGCCTTGCCACCGGTGCGCGCGCCGCCGGTGCTGATCCGGCCACCGGGGCGGGACAGGGCCCGACCACCGGCACGGGACAGGGCCAGCCGGCCGATCACCAGGGCGAGCAGCCCTGCGCCGAGGGCCAGGTTGGCCCCCGTCCGCCCGTCGCCGATGATCCCGCCCTCGGCAGCCGCCGTCATCACTGCTGAAGCACTCATCGCGCTCTCCTACCTCTCGTACTTCTCATCGCTGTCGTACTTCTCATCGCTGTCGTACTTCTCATCGCGGTCGTACATCTCATCGCGGTCGTACATCTCATCGCGGTCGCTGAATCCGAGCTCTGATGCGCCTTGAGGATGCGCCCCGGCCTCCCCGCAGGTCGTCCCGCGGGCGCAGGCACTTTCCCCTGCCGCCGGTGCGGCATCCGGGTACTGCGGATGCGGCAGACCGCGCGCGGGTACCGCACACGCGGTAGTCGGCCGCTCGTTCCTGAGCCGGACTCGCCCGCGACCGCATCCGGCTACGGTGCACCCATGGACACAGGGCGGTTCGCTTTTCCGGCCGTGGTCACCGACGGGGCGATCGCCGTGGGTGTGGCCGCGCTGCTGCTGGTCACCGGGCTGTCCGGGCCGCACCCCTCCGGGGGCAGCGAGGCGCTCGGCTCGGCGCTGCTGGCGGTCGGCGCGCTGGCGCTGGCCGCGCGCCGCCGGGCTCCGCTCGTAGTGCTGGCCGTCGCGGGGCTGTCCGCAGTGGGTTACCAGGCGGCGGGGTTCGAGGTGCTCGCCGTCTCCTTCCTGGTCGCGGTGTACAGCGCCGTACGCGCCGGGCACCGTGCCGTCGCAGTGGCCGCGTCCCTTGGCCTGCTGGCCGGGCTCCACCTCGCCGCCGTGCTCTTCCCCGGCGATCCCGCGCGCGAGGTTGTGACGCAGGCCAGGACCACCCTGGAGATCGCCTGGCTGATCGCCGCCTTCGCCACCGGGGAGGCGGTGCGGCAGGCCGAGCGGCGGGCGGACGAGGCCGAGCGCACCCGCGAGGAGACCGCGCGACGGCGGGCGGACGAGGAACGGCTGCGCATCGCGCGGGAGTTGCACGACTCGCTCACCCACCAGATCTCGGTCGTCAAGGTGCAGTCCGAGGTCGCCGTCCATGTGGCCCGGCGGCGGGGCGAGCAGGTGCCGGAGGCCCTGTTGGCGATCCAGGAGGCCGGCCGGGAGGCGAGCCGGGAACTGCGCGCGACCCTGGAGGCACTGCGCGACGACGACCTCACGCCGCCGCACGGGCTCGACCACATTCCCCACCTGGTGAAGGGGTTCCGGACGACCGCCCTGGAGACGACGCTGACGATCGAAGGGCATCCGCACGCCGTGCCGGCCGCGGTGGGCCGTACCGCTTACCGGATCGTTCAGGAGTCGCTCACCAACGTCTCCCGGCACTCCGCCGCCACCACCGCCTCGGTGCTGATCGGCCACCGGCCGGGCGCCCTCGCCATCCGAGTCGAGGACAACGGAAAGGCCAGGCCGGACTCCGCGCCGACACCCGGCCTCGGGCTGCTCGGCATGCACGAACGCGTCACCGCCCTGGGCGGCCGGCTGCGCACCGAGCCGCGTGGTGCGGGCGGCTTCAGCGTCCGGGCCGAACTCCCCACGAACGGGGCGTCGTGATCAGGGTCCTGCTGGTCGACGACCAGCCGCTCCTGCGCAGCGGCTTCCGCGCGCTGCTCGCCCTCGAAGACGACATCGAGGTGGTGGGCGAGGCCGCCGACGGCGAGGAGGGCCTGGCGCTCGTCAGACAACAGCGGCCCGACGTCGTGCTCATCGACATCCAGATGCCCGTCATGGACGGCATCGAAGCAACCCGGCGCATCGCCGCGGACCCGGCCCTGGCCGACGTGCACGTCGTCGTGCTGACCAACTACGGCATGGACGAGTACGTCCTGGACGCGCTGCGTGCCGGTGCCGCCGGGTTCCTCGTCAAGGACATCGTCCCGGAGGACTTCCTGCACTCCGTGCGCGTCGCCGCCCGCGGTGACGCCCTGCTCGCGCCCGCGATCACCCGCAAGCTCATCGACCGGTACGTCACCGAGCCGCCCACCACCCGCGCCGGCGACGGCCTGGCGGAACTGACCGGTCGCGAACGCGAGGCGGTCGCCCTCGCCGCCCGGGGCCTGTCCAACGACGAGATCGCCGCCCGCATGGTCATCAGCCCGCTGACCGCCAAGACCCACCTCAACCGCGCCATGACCAAGCTCCACGCCCGCGACCGCGCCCAACTCGTGGTCCTCGCCTACGAATCCGGCCTGGTGACGCCGCGCAGCTCCTGACCCCGCGCAGCTTGTCGGCCGGCTCCTACGGCACCCCGTACGGTCAACGGCTCCGACGCGCGCAGGCGCAGCACGGGCCCTTCGTCCAGGCCGAGTACGACGGCCCGCCCGTCCGAGGCGAACCGCACGCTGCGGACCGTGCGCCAGGTCCCCCACACCCGTACGGCCTGACCGGGCCGCACGGTGATCGCCGCGACCGTGGGGTCCACGATCACCGGCACGCTCGACCGCCCCACGCTCATCTCGGCCCAGACCGTCTTGCCGACACCACCCGCCCGTTTCCGTACGCCCCACCTCTCGGCCAACGCCTGTACGAGCAGCAGCCCACGCCCACTGGTCCCGTCGTCCTCCGGTACGCGAACCTCGGGCACGCCGTCCCCCGCGTCGCTCACCTCCAGCGCGAGCAGGTCGGCGGCGGGGGTGTAGAGGGCCCGCACCTCCACGAGCCGCCCACGCGGCACCGGCACCCGTACGGCATTGGTCACCAGCTCGGAGACCACCAACTCGGCGCATTCCAGCCCTTGTTCGTCGACGAGCCAGTCGTTGAGCACGGCCCGCAGGGTGGCACGCGCACGCGGCACGCTTTGGGGGCTACGGGACAAGTGGAAGATCGTCTCGTTCGGTACGGCTCGCTCTGTCATGACGGCCCCCTGGGGGTTGAAGTCATTGCCGGAACCCCGTTGCCCCGAGGGCCAGTTGAGTCCCAGTCTCCGTGCCAGCAGAGTGCACGCAGACCATGCGAGTCTGCAACGTTGCCAACGAGCATCACCCCAATGTTCCACCTTTCGAGTTAATCGCGGTACATGGGGCGGCCCGTTCTGCTAAACGTGTGAACATGCTGCCGAAGAGCACCACGCCGAACCCGTCAACCGTCCTCGGCCGCCAACTCGGCGATGAACTTCGCAGGTTGAGGGAGGCAGCGGGCATGACGACGAACCAGGCCGCCGAAGCTCTCGACTGCACGAAGGGCAAGATCAGCCGGATCGAGAACGGCCGGGTCGCGGTCCGGCTACCCGACCTCGCGGCGATGCTGCTCGCCTACGAAGTGACCAGCCCTGAGCTGCGTAACCGCCTGAGCACCCTCGCCCGCAAGGCAAACCGGCGGCGCAGGGAAGGGTGGTGGAACCAGTACGCGTCGGTACTCGCCGACACCTACCGCGACTACATCGCCCTGGAGGACACCGCCGACTCGATCCGCTCCTTCCAGGCACAGTTGGTGCCCGGCCTCCTCCAGACCCCGGACTACATCCGCGCCGTCACGATCGCCTCGGGCTCGTGGGACACGGCGGAAGAGGTGGACAAGTTCGCCGAGGTGCGGATCGCCCGCCAGGAACGACTCACCGGCGAATCGCCCCTGCGCATGTGGGCCGTCCTCTCCGAAGCCGTCCTCCTCCAACAGGTCGGCGGACCACAGGTGATGAAGGCCCAGCTCCACCACCTGCTCACGATTTCCGAGCTGCCCAACGTGACCCTCCAGGTCCTGCCGTTCTCCCGCGGAGCTCATGCGAGTATGTTCGGCCCATACGTACTGATGGGTTTTCCCGAGGAGGGGGCGCTCGACGTCGTGCTGGTGGACAACCCGTCCGGCTCGGTCTGGCTGGAGCGAGAGGCGGAAGTCGCGCGCTACCAGGACCTGTTCGACAATGCCGGTATGTCGGCTCTCTCCCCGGTGGAAACCCGCACTCTCATCCACCGCAGCGCCAAGGAGACCAGACCATGAACAGCGGACGCCACAGCACGCTGGACCTCTCGGGCGCGAGGTGGCGCACCAGCTCGTACAGCGGCGGAAACAACGAGTGCGTCGAGATCGCCGCCAACATCCCCCACCTCACCCCCGTCCGCGACAGCAAACGCCCCGACGGCCCGGTGCTCACCTTCCCGCACGCCGCCTGGCAGGCCTTCCTCACCCACCTCAGCTGAACCCCGCACCACGACGCGACAAGGGGCGGCCACTCCCGGCACCGGAGTACCGGAGCGCCCGCCCCCTCTCAGCCGCCCGTCGCCCAGCGCACTCCGGCCACGACCCCCAGCAGCAGGGCCTGTGGTCAGTCGGCCAGTTTGAAGATCAGCTCGGTGACGGTGGCCAGGCGGCCGGGCGCGAACGAGTCCTCGCTGCCGACGCGCACGAACCCGGTGCGTTCCAGCACCCGGACGGAGCCGGGGTTGTCCTCCACCACCCGGGCGTGGATCGGCCGCTCCGTCACCTCGTCGAGCAGCGCCGCGACGGTCGCGGTGGCCACGCCCCGGCCCCACCAGTCCTTGCGGATCCAGTAGGTGAGCTCCGTGTCGCCCTCCATCGGGAAGGTGGCCACGCTGCCGACGACCTCACCGTGTATCTCGATGACCCGGTGCACGATCGCGTCGTCGGCCAGGATCTTCCGGTACTTCTGCCGGAAGGCGTCGGCGTCGCGGGCGGTCCTGGGATCGGTGAAGGCCGCAAGCCGCTGGGCGGCCTCGTCGAGCTGGATCTCGAAGAGCGCCGGAATGTCGTCCTCGGTCAGGGGTCGCAACGAGACGTCCCCGGCCACGTCGTCAGTCATCATGCCTCCGCGTCGGAATCGAGATCAGAAATCGAGATCAGAATCGAGCCGATGTCGGCGCACCGGCCGCCGCCCACAGCCCTCCCCAAGTTGCCCGTCGGATCCTCACCCAACTGGGCGGAGCTCCGGGGCACTTGAGTCTCCAGCGGCTGGAGGGTCCAGGATCTCACCCATGGAAGACGAACGCCCCGACATGCTCACCATCGGCCGGCTCGCGCACCGCACCGGCCTGCCGGTGCGCACCCTGCGCTTCTGGTCGGACGAGGGAGCGGTGCCGCCCGTGGCCCGCTCCGCGAGCGGCTACCGGCTGTACGACGCCGGGTCCGTGGCCCGCGTCGAGCTGGTGCGCACCCTGCGGGAGCTGGGACTCGGGCTCGACGACGTGTGCCGCGTACTGAACGGCCGCACCACGGTCGCCGAGGTCGCCGACGCGCACGTGGCCGCGCTCGACGCGCAGATCCGCTCCCTCAAGGTGAGCCGGGCCGTCCTGTCGACCGTATCGAAACGTGGTTCGACCGCCGAGGAGACAGCACTGATGAACCGGTTGGCACGGCTGTCCGCCGCCGAACGCAAGCAGATCGTCGACGAGTTCAAGGAGGAGGTGTTCGGCGGTCTCGACGTCGATCCGCACTTGCGTGACCGCCTGCGCACCTTCAGCATCGAACTGCCCGACGACCCCACTCCCGACCAGGTGGACGCCTGGATCGAGCTGGCCGAGCTGGTGCGGGACCCCGGCTTCCGCGCCCGGATGCGCACATGGATGGTGCTCAACACGCCCGTACCGGGGCAGAGTCGTGCCCCCGGGGCGTCCATCTGGTGGGCCAGGCAGGTCGTGCAGACCGTCGCGGAGGTGAGAGAACGCGGGATCGGCCCCGAGGGCCCGGCAGCGGTCGAAGTGCTGTCCGAGCTGTTCGGCGACACCGACCGGGCCGCCGTACTGCTGAGCCTGGAGGCCGGGATCGAGGCGGGAGCGGAGCACTACCGCAGGCTCGTCGCCCGCGTGCGCGGACAGCTCTCGTCCCCCGACTCGTCCGAGGAGCTGGAGTGGCTGGCGCGAGCCCTGCGCGCCCCGGCTCACACCTGACCGGACGTACCGAGCTCGCGCAAGCCCTGCGCGCCACGGATCACACCTGACCGGACGTACCGGCCCTGGCCTCGGGCCGGCCCCGGACACCTCGGTCGGCTGTACCTATCCCTCCCTCCCCCGCCCGAACGAGATCTCCACCCGTCGGTTCTTCTTCCGGCCCTCCTCGGTGGAGTTGTCCGCGACGGGGTCGTCCTCGCTCTTGCCTGCCGTCTCGTAGGCGACCCCGGATGCGCCCAACTTCGCGGCGAGCGCCTTGCGCACGGCCTCGGCGCGCTTCGTGGAGAGAGCCTTGCCGTGGGCGTACGTCCCCAGGTCGTCGGTGAAGCCGTGGACCTTGACCTTCCGGGGGCCGTTCTCCTTGATCTCCTGGGCGACCTCGGCGATCCGGGCGTCGGCGCGGCTGCTCAGCTTCGCGCTGTCCTTGGCGAAGAGGACCTCGGACTGGAGGGTCAGCTTGATGTCGTCGTTCGATTCCTCGCGCCCCGAGTCGCCGGACAGGTCTCCGGAGACCGAGAGGATGTCGACCACCACGGGAGGGGCCAGCTTCGCGCCGTCCTTCAGTTCCAGGACCTCGGCGTGCGGATCGACCGGGACGGGCGGCGGTTTGGGCGGGGCGCTGGGCGAGGGTTCGGCGCGGGCCGCGGGGGCGTCGTGCAGACCGAGGAGAGTCGTCAGGCACACGGCGGTGAGCGCGCAGGCCGCGAGCCGGGCGGCAGCGCTGCGTGCCGTCGTCGCGGGCCTCACTGCGCGACCGTGATCTTGACGGGGACGGTACCGAAGGTCGGCATGGCGAAGTCGACCTCCGTGGTGCCCTCCGGCGGCGCCGGGAACTGGACGTAAACCGGGGCCTTGTCACCGGGCTGGAAGACCGTGTGGAACTGGTTGCACAGGCAGTTGCCCTCGGTGTCCCGCAGCGGGTAGTAGCGCTTCTTGCCCTTGAGGTCCGCCAGGGAGGCACCCGAGGAGGAGTAGCCGTTCTTCAGCGACAGGTCGTTGCCGCCGGTCCAGTGGTCGGTGTTCAGCGCCGACTTGCCGTCGTTGCGCATCTCGCCGCGGACGGTCACCACCCCGCCCTCGTACCGCTGCACGGAGTCGATGGTGAGCACCGCGCCGTTCGCGCCCTTCATCTCCAGACCCATGCCCTTGGGGGCCGCGGCACCCGGCTTTGCGGCGCCCGGCGCTTCGGCGGCCGGCTTCTTGGCCTCCTGCGCACCTCCCGAGTCGCCGCCCGAGCCGCCACCCCCGCATCCGCCCAGCGAAAGCGTTACGAACGCAACGATGCCGACGGCGGCCACCCTCGTCCCGACTTGCGCCACACCATGCCGACTTCGGTGTCCACGCCCGGTCCAGCCCTGTATCTCACGCATCGCGCTTCCCCCTCGTAACCCGTCCACTGCAACGCGTTGCACAGTAGCGCATGCGAACCCTGCACCCTCGGGAGATGCATGGCGCACATGAAACCTCCACAGAAGCCACCCCACCCCACCGACCGGCAAATTCCGACTTCTTGTTCACGTGCTCAGGAATTGACAGGAGCGTGAATTCATGGCCTGGCGACCCGTTAACGACAGGAATTCCCTGAGGGCCTTCGGAATTGACAGGGGCTTCGCGATATGGCCTCGCCAACTCGCCGACAATGGGCGGCCGTTGAGGCTCGGCCGGGAATTGACAAGGGCGTGGCGATTACCTACGGTCCCCTCGCATCGCGCTTTTATCGATCACATCCGAGGGTATTCATGACCGCATCCCCAGAATTGCCGAAGTCCAGGCAGCAATTGATCCTTGCCGTTCTCATGGTGTGCTCGCTGCTGATCTGGCTGGACAACACCGTCCTGAGCATCACCTTGGAGACCCTCGCGGACCCGGTCCGTGGGCTGGATGCCGGTCCGGCCGAGCTTCAATGGGCCACCGGCTCGTACACCCTGGCCTTCGCCGCTTTGATGTTCACCGCAGGCGCACTGGGGGACCGCTTCGGTCACCGGACCGTGCTCGCCACCGGATTGGTGATATTCGCCGGATCCTCGGTGTGGGCGGCGTACGCAGGCGACGCAGGCCAACTGATTGCCGCTCGGGCCGCGATGGGCGTGGGCAGCGCCCTGATCATGCCCGCCAACCTGGCCATCCTCATGTGGACCTTCACCGGCCCCGCGCGGACGACCGCCATCGCCATTTCCTCGACGTCCGCCGGTGTCGGAATGGCGGCGGGACCGGTACTGGCGGGGCTGCTGCTCGACCATTTCTGGTGGGGCTCGGTCTTTCTGGTCAACGCTCCGGTCGTGGTGCTGGCGTTGGTCGGGATCGTCTTGCTGGTTCCGAATTTCCGCAGTCCCGTCCTGCGTCCGCTGGACCCGGCCGGGATGCTGCTGTCGATCAGCGGGCTCGCGGCATTGGCCTACGGGCTGATCCGTGCGGGGCAGGTGGCCGCCTGGGGGCGTGCGGACGTCTGGCTGCCGATCGCCGTCGGGCTGATCCTGCTGGCCGCCTTCGTACTCGTCGAGCTGCGCGTCAAGGCGCCCGGCTTCGATCCCCGACTGCTCGCGCAACGCGCCTTCGGCGGCGGCAACGCGGCGCTCGGACTGCTCCTCTTCGCCATCGCCGCCGTCACCTTCTACCACGCGTTCTATCTGCAGGGCGTACGCGGCTTCTCCCCGATGGAGGCGGGTCTGGCCAGTCTTCCGACCGCGCTCGGTGCGGTCCTCGGAGGGCCCCTCGGCGCGCGTCTGGTACGCCGCTGGTCGCTGCGGGCCGTCGCCGCACCGGCGCTCGTCGTGGCGGCGCTGACCATGGGCGCGTACGGGTTCCTCGGACTGCACACCCCGCTCGTCCGGATCGAGGTCCTGCTGCTCGTCCAGGGCCTTGCGATCGGCATGGTGATCGGCCCGGTGACGGCAGCACTGATCAGCTCCCTGCCGTTGGAACGGGCCGGTGCCGGGTCTGCCGTCACCAACACCGTGCGACAGACCGGCAGCGTGATCGGGATCGCGGTGGGCGGCACGATCATGTCGATCGTGTACCGGCGCGCGATCGAACCCTCGCTGAGCGAGGTACCCGGGCCGGTACAGGACCGGGCGCGGGTCTCCGCCGAACAGGCCCGGCACATCGCCACCACGACCGACCGGCCCGCTCTCGCGCACGCCGCCGATGACGCGTTCCTTCACGCCATGCACGTCGGCGCGGTCTGGATCATGCTGATCACGCTCCTCGGCGCAGCGGTGCTGACGATCGCCCTGCGTCCCGGACCGGACAGAAACAGGGACAGGGACAGGGACAGGGGTCGAGGGGGCAGCCGCTCAGCCGCTGGGGCGACCCCTCGCTCCGGGGCCGATGCGTGATCCGCTCACGAGGATGACGAAGTGCTTTGCTGCCGACGCCGCGTGTGCGTCCGCAGGGCGGCGGGGTGGTGAACTTCGACGATGAGGCGGTCTTCGCCGCGGTCGTCCATGTGCTGGTCAGCGGCTGTGCCTGGCGGGCCCTGCCGCCGTGATTCGGGGCATCGAAGGCGACCGTGCTCCGGCGGTCCGTCATCCGGTCGCGGGCCGGCCTGTGCGGTCGGCTGCACCGGAGAGTTCTCCCACTCCTGGACGAGCGGGGCCTGGTCGACCTGTCAAGGGCAGTGCTCGGCTCCGCCCGGGTGAGGCCGAAAAGGGGGGGCGAACTTCCAGGTCCGAGCCCCGTGGACCGAGGCAGGCCCGGTTCCAGGACGCACGTCCTGCCGGACGCGGACGGACCGCCCCTCCGCGTGGGACTCTCCGCACCAACCGCACAACCTGCGTGGTGGCGGCCGTCATCGTCCTTCACCACGCATCAACGTGAGGTGGGAAAGGGCTCAATGGGTACGTGAGATATTCCGTCCCGCACACTCATATCCACGGCCGTTCCGTGACACTTCGAAGCTCGACACTCCGAAGGATCACGGGCGGCCGTACCCCTTGTCAGGCAAACAAATTCCTTCAACAAGAAGTAATCTCGCCGAGAGAGACGCCCAGCTTAGGAACGCCAGGCGAACGAGGCGTTGTCGTTGTAGGTGTGGGTCAGCTTGTTGAAATAGGTCCCGGGTGCAGTGATGTCCACCGCCCCCTTCCAGCTGGAGTTCGAGAAAACGTGCCCCTTGTAAGTGGCGTGGTAGTTGCGCGCGGAAGCGGCGCCGTTCTTCACACCCTGACCGCTACCGTCACCAGTGCTCTTACAGAACGTGAGGGGCTGCGAGTCGTACGGCAGCAAGGAGGCACCCAGGTTCATGTGCGTGTAACCGACGTTGCGGAATGCTCCACCCAGCTTGGATTTGAAGTAGAACCTGAACTTGAACTTCGAATAGGGCGTGCACGCCTCCTCACTGAAGTAATTTTCTACTTCGCCGTAGTTGGACTGGGGGTATGCAAGCGAGGTCGCACCGTCGCCATTTTCATCCGCTACAGCGATGGACGGTGCGCTGATCAGCAGGACGGGCAGACCTGCTGCCACACCGAGAGTGCGTGTCAACCTGCACATGTGCAGCTTCATGAGACGTTCCACCTTAGGGTTGTTTTTCTGTGTTGCTTTTTGCTCTCCTACCGGTTCTCTTCAAGAGCTCGGTGGGAGTCTGTGGGGCCGTGGAGTACGGGACGTGCAGCGGGGGTGAAGGGTGCGAGCCTCAGTGGCGCAGGGAGCGAGGCGCCGGCCAGTCCGCAGAGCAGACCAGCCGGATGCGTCACCGCCTGACCGCTTAGGAACGCCAGGCGAACGAGGCGTTGTTGTTGTAGGTGTGAGTCAGCTTGTTGAAATAGGTCCCGGGCCCAGTGATATCCACTGCACCCTTCCAACCGGCATTGAAGAAGACGTGCCCCTTGTAAGTGGGGTGGTAGTTGCGCGCCGATGCAGCATTGTTCTTCGTGCTCCGGCCGCTACCGGCACCAGTATTCGCGCAGAAAAGCAGTGGCTGTTCGGCACCGGGTAGCCGTGCCGCCCCCAAGTTCATCTGCGTGTAACCGATATTGCGGAAGGACCCGCCAAGCTTTGAGTTGTGGTAGAACCTGAACTTGTATTTCGAATAGGGCGTGCACGCCTCAGCGTTGAAGAAGTTCTCTACTTCACCCTCATAGTAGTCTCCTTTTTCCGCTACAGCGGTAGACGGTGTGCTGAGCAGCAGGATTGGCAGAGCTGCTGCCAAGCCGAGTGTGCGCGCCAATTTGCGGGTGTGCGGCTTCAAGACGTTCCACCTTAAGGTGTCGTTTTGGGATTTCTTTTTGTGGCCCACCCGGTTCTCTGCAAGAGTCCGGTGGGAGTCAGTGACGCCGATGAATTCGGCGTGAGTGGGCAGCCCCGGGGTGCAGGCGGCAGGACTTGATGTCCGAGATCAGCGGCGCAGGGCTTCTGCAGGCGTGATGCGGGAGGCGCGCCAGGCCGGGTAGAGACCGGCCAGCAGCCCGGTGAAAAGCCCCAGCGCAGGGGCGGTGACCACAGCCAGGGGATGGATGACCGGGGTCCACTCCCGTACCAGCGATACGACGACGACGCTGATGGTGCCGAGTGAGGTGCCGACCAGTCCGCCGAGCAGACCTAGTGCTGCCGATTCCGAGAGGAACTGGAAGGTGATGTGTTTACCTCTGGCGCCGAGTGCACGGCGCAGTCCGATCTCTCCGGTGCGTTCCATGACGGCGACGAGGGTGGTGTTGGCGATGCCGACGGCGCCGATGACCAAGCACACGCCGGCCAGGACCAGGAAGAGCCGTCCGAGGTCGTCGCTGACCATCGAGCGCAGGGCTTTGGGGTCAGGGGGTGGGGTGGCTTTGAAGTACTCGGGGTGGTCGGGTCGCAGGGCCAGAGCGGCTTCGTCGGCGATCTGGGTGGCGGCACCGAGTTCGGTGGCGATCAGCATGCCGGCGCGTTCGTCGCTGGGCGGTCCCCAGACATGTTCGGCTGTGCCGCGCGGCACCATTACGGACATCAGCAGGTCGGGTTTGCGGTCGACGTCGTCGAGAATCCCGATCACCGTGAAGGGGACGTCGCCGATGAACACGGCGGGCTGTGTCTTGAGCGTGGTGATTCCCAGACGTGCTGCGGTGGAGCTTCCGAGCACGGCCACTTGTTGGCGCTTGTCGTCGTGGAAGGCGTCGAAGGTGCGGCCCTGTGCCATGTGTGGTCCCGCCGCGCGTAGGAGCCCGGGTGATACAGCGGTCACTTGGGTGCGGGCGGCTGCGTTGTCTGCGGTGTTGTTCGGGGTGGTGCTCACCGGCTGCTCGGCGCTGAGTCGTACCTTCCAGTGGATCCCGGCCGCCGTGACGCCGTTGAGTGCCTCGATCCGGGCATCCGCGTCCGTGGGAAATGCAAGGCGAACGTGGCCAGAATCGTCGCCGCCGGTGTCCGCCACCGAGACCTCGGTTGCGGTGAGTTCGCTGAAGTGGGTGTCGATCTGGGAGGTAGCCGTGGCCGTGAGGCCGAGTACGGCGATGAATGCGCCGACGCCCAGGACCGTTCCGAGGGCGGTCAGCGCGGAGCGGGCGGGACGTTGCAGTACGCCTGCCAGGGCTTCGGCCAGCAGGTCACGCCAGGACATGGAAGACCCAGCGAGGGTGCGGGCAGGGCGACGTCGTCTCTTCCCCGAGGGAGCGAGTGCGTGGTTCATGTACGCGCCAAAGGTGGTGTTCCAGTGCTCAGTACCCCGTCGCGGATGGTCACGGTGCGCTGACCGCGTGCGGCTACCTGCCTGTCGTGGGTGATCACCATGATGGTCATGCCGCTCTGGTTCAGCTTGTCGAGCAGATCGAGGATGGCGCCGGCTGTTTCGGTGTCCAGATTTCCCGTGGGTTCGTCGCACAGCAGTAGGGACGGCTGGGCGGCCAACGCGCGGGCGATGGCGACGCGTTGGCGTTCGCCACCCGAGAGCCGGGTGGGCAGTGCATCGACGCGGTGCGCCAGGCCGACCCGGTGCAGTGCTTCCTCTGCCCGCTGGGCTCGGGCTTTGCGCGGGACACGGCCGTAGACCATGGACAGCTCCACGTTCTCCCGGGCGCTGCGGTGGGACAGCAGCTGAAAGGCCTGGAAGACGAAGCCGATCCGGGAGCCGCGCAGACCGGTGCGCTGCGTGTCCTTGACGGCTTGGGTGTCGATGCCGTCCAAGAGGTAGCGTCCCGTGGTCGGTGTATCGAGCAGGCCCGCCACGTTGAGGAATGACGACTTGCCCGACCCTGACGGACCTACGACCGTGACGTACTCACCGTGCCGGATGATCAGATCGCAGAGTTTGAGCGCCTCCACCGGGGGCGGCCCGGGATAGGTGAGGCTGATGCCGCGGAATTCGATGACCGGGGCAGAATGCGGATGTCCTGTCACCGTGGCTCCCGGGCGGCAGGGCGGGTATCGGTGCCGACGATGACGGAGGAACCCGCACGGAGCCTGCCGTCGCCCCTGACCGTGATCTCTACGTATCCGTCACCGGACATGCCGGTACGGACCTCCACGCGGCGTTGCTGCCCCGGGGCGTCTTGTACTGAGACGGTCGTACGTCCGTCGGCTCCGGTGGAAATGGCTGACGAAGGCACGACGAGTACCTTGCCTTTCGAGGAGGCGGCCGTGATGGTCAGCCGGACGTCCTGGCCGACGAATTCCTTGGGCAGTGACCTGTCCGGTGTGATGCGCACGGTGTAGCGCTCGGCGGCCTGCTCTTCTCCCTTGCGCTGCTCTGCAGGGGTCTTGCTCACGGCCGTGACGGAACCCGATGCGGTCTTGCCAGTGACCTCGGACAGGATCTGCACCTTCTGCCCGGTACGGACGAGGTCCTTTTCGTGGAGCGCGAGGCTTCCCTCGACGACCGTGTCCCCTGCGCTCAGCGTCAGGAGCTTGTCTCCGGGCGCCGCACCGACCGCGGCGGTCACGGATTCGGCTTTGGCCGCCGCCGCATCGAGGTACACCACTTCCGCCGCCGGAACGGATGCCCCTGGTTCACCTGAGCTGTGCTGCTGGGTGGGCCTGCGCGCGGCATCCCCCTTGGCGGGCTTGCTCGGCGAATCCGCAGGCGGGCTCTGGCCGGCGCCAGGGGCCGGTTCGTAACCGATCGACTTGTAGAAGGCACGGACCGCTGCCTGTGTGCCAGTACCGAAATAGCCCTGTCGGTCCCCGCCCCGTCCGTGGCCGAGCGCGGCGAGCGCCCGCTGCAACTGGGCCACGTCATCTCCTCGCAGGCCCCGCTGCAGATCCCGGTAGGCGGGCAACGCACCCTTGAGCGTGAAGATCGGGCGGCCGGAGACCTCCACGAGCACTGTCCCGAACGGCACTGTGTCGCCCGCCTTGACCTTGACCTTTGTGATTACCGCGCGGGCCGCACCCTCGCCGCCTGCTCCGTCACCGGCGACGTCCACCATCTGAGAGGCTGTCACCTTCCCGCGGGTAATCAGGCTCATGGCCAGCACCCGCTGCTGCACCGGCGCGGTCAGTGTGTCCGGCGCAGGCGGTGCCGTCTCGGCCGCGACCTGGGCCGGGGACCGAATGAGGGAAGCGGCTCCCACACCGCCCGCGGCCATGACCACGGCACCGGCCACCGCCATCAGCAGCAGCCGACGGCGCCGGGCCATGCCGGACGTGCGCGACCTCCGGGCAGACCCACTGGCACGTGCCGGTGAGCTGCTCCCGCCCACACGCCCGTCAGCAGCATTGCCCGCAGAGAGGTCGTTGCCGCCCTGAGGGTGTTCCGGCGCTGTCCCCGGTTCAGGGTTCGGGATGTTCTTCGTCATCGGATCGCAGGCCTATCGGGTCCGGGCGAGGACGCTCGCCGTCTTCTTCACCGCTGCGTCCATGTCCTTCTTCGTCTTGTCCAGGGATTCGGCCTTCTTCTCGATCTCCTTGCTCTGCAGCGCCGACTCGGCCTCGAACCAGATCGTGGCGACCTTGGTGCGCTCGCGGCACCCGATGTCCGCCGTGGCAGTCGCGATTTCCTGTCGCGTCACCTCGTTCGAGCTGAACTGCGGGTCGTCACTGGCGTCGAGAGGTTCCTTGTAGGCGTAGCCGCTCTCCTTCATGCATGCCGACCACCGAGCGAAGGCCTTGATGACGGCCGGTTCCTTCTTCGACCGCAAGAACGCCTCGTTGGCGATGTCCTGAGGCAGCGTGGACATGTGCGAGCCGTCTCCCTGCACCTGACGGGCGGCCTCGCCGGTACAGCCGCCGGCCGGGACGTCCTTGCCGCCGGCCTTGTTCACCTGACCGCTGAGTACTTTCGACTCGATGCTGTCGCCCGGTGTCTCGTCCACGGCCCCGGCTTCCATTGCCTTGTTATAGGCAGCCTGTTCGTCGGCTGCCGGCCTGTATCCGCGCTCCTTGGCCAAGTCGCCGTCGTGGATGCCGTAGCGCCAGTCCGTCAATGTCTTGGGGCCCATCGCGGGAAGGTCGGGAGCAGGCTTCCACCGGAACCCGAATCGTTCCATGCAGTCCTCGGTCAGCATGGCCTGCGCCTTGCTGAGCTGTTCTTGATCAGTGGCGGACAGCATGTAGGACTCGACCGGAAGCTTCCACGTCGCAGGGTCCCTCTCATCGAACCCCGCCCCGCTGACGGACGTTCCCGAGGCTCCATCATCTCCGGTCAGCATGCCGGAGCAGGCGGTGAGAACCAGAACAGCACTGGTAGCCAGGCAGAACTTACCTGCGCGGAGAACAGACATCTAAAACACCTTCTGGGGAAATGAGAGTGAACATAAGGAAGTCGAGGTCAGTGACTGTCTCGCACGGATGACTGTCTCGCACGGATCTGAAACCCTGGGGCAGCTCATGCGGGATGACCTGAATTGAAGTTCAGCCCTGAGGGGAGAAGAAGTAAGGCCCTCGCGTGGCGTCTCCTGAAAGGAGACCCCGCCCCAGACGACTCTGGCACATTACGTGATTGAACTTGGCAATTCCACCTCGTGCGACCAGCTCACATGCCAGTTCTGCGCTCACCGGATATTCCTCAAGAGCCTTGCACAAAACGTCTCGTGGGACCGAAGACACCCGGCTCTGACAGCGAGCCACATGAGAATCACGGTGCAGATCCGGATCCGGGCGTCATCAACTCCCGTACCCATATGGAACTTTCTCGGAGTGGGCAGGACTCAGGAGGGGCGTGACAGAAAGCAGAAACAAGGCGGCCCACCCCGGCATACAGCGGATGAGCGAGCTGATCGCCAACGCGCGCACAGCAACCGCGCCGCCGGCCGGGTAAGTCGGCGGACAGGCAGTAATGCTGATCCGGCATCACACACGTCGCCGTTGTCGCCGACCTGTCGCCAGAGCGAGCAGGCCAGGAACAGCGGTTCTCCGTCGATCCACCAGCAGCAGAGTCGCTAAATTAAGTTGCAACTGTCTTAGCACGGATGACTAGCAGGATGACAGGGAGACCGACAAACAGGAAGGCCAACAGCCAGCCGGTCTTTGCCGTGGTCCTTTTGGCGACCCTTACACACAGCAGGAGCGCGAGCGGAACGTAGATGTAGAAGGCGATGAAGGCTATGTAGAGGAAACCCATGCAAGATTCTCCGTTGACGTAGAAGGGGGGAGGGCCGGAGCAGGCCGTCTCCTCCCCCCATTCTTGGCTAGATCACCTGGCGCCCAGCCCGGTCAGCGGGTGAGGTTTTCGGTGAACTTGATCTCTGCCTCGTCACAGTGCACCACACTGTCCGGCCGGTTTCCGGGGGTGTCACCGAATATCGGAACCGGGGCATCCGTGCGCCACGGATTGCCGCCGCTGCCGCGGTGGAACGCATCGCAACTGGCGTAGGCGTTGCCCTTGGGAGCGGTGGCAGGGAAGTTGGAGAAGTTCCTCCAGTCCCCACCACTGACCCGACGGTTCGACTTACCGCCAAGATTGTCCGTCAGCTGGTCGTCGATGTACAGGTAGAGATCAGGCATGTAGGACTGGAAGACGATACCGTTGGACGGCTTTGCATCTTCATTCTTCTGCAGGTGCGTGGGTTTCACGGTGCCGTCGGCGCAGAAGGCTGCGGCGATGTCCTGCCAGATCGGAGGAGCGTTGCCGATAACGGAACCGCTCATGTTGTTCAACGAACCGGTGTTCTTGAAGAACATCGAGTAGACGTCGCCGGCGAACCGTTTGACCGCAGGGTTCGTCTCCGGGCTCGCATCTACCTTGTCCAGCCACGCCTTCACGTTGTCGTTCACTGACTTCTGGCCGATCATTGCACGGTATCCGTGCACACCGCCGCCGACGGCGCGAAAGTCCACGCATTGCTTGGCCTCGTCGAGCCGCGCGGCTCGGAAGTGAGGGAAGTACGCCTGCCCAGGAGTGTTGCCGTCCGTGTAAGGGTGCGAGGTATAGACGTTGCCGTATTCCAGTGCATCCTGCGTGGTGTAGTCGATGTCTGGCGCAAGGATTCCGTAGTCCGCCTCGATCGCCTTGATGACCTTCGTGACGAAGTGAGGGAGGTGAGCGTTTCCGACGCGGGCGCTGTAGTTCGATCCCACGCTGCCGTCAACGATCTTTCCGTCCTCGCCGACGACGAACGTCACGTTCACATCGGACTTGATCTTGTAGCTGTTCGGGTCCTTGTACGCCTCGGATGCCGGCTTGGACGAATCGGGACGGTCGTTGGACATGGCCATCCACCGAGGGATCGACATCCCCGGGGCGGACCCGTCTGCGCGCGGCACCCACCCGCCTGCCTTGATGTCCTTGGCCCACCGGTCGGCCTCGTCCCACGTCTTCTGCCCAGTGCAGCCCTTGGCTGCCTTCGCCGCCGGACAGCGCGATTCCCCGGACATACCGCGGTCTTCACCTGACCCGGGGTCATTCCAAGCGGGGCCGCGGTAGGCAAGGCCCATGCCCCAGTCGTAGAGCGACTTCATCGATCGGACGGGGGTTTTGAGCTCTGGCGACACAGGCCAGTTGGAGTTCAGTTCCTGGTTCGGGTCGAAGATCGCAGCCGCTGTCAGGGAGCGGTGGACGAACTTGCCCTTGATCGGCTTGAACGCCACCGAGTTCCAGGCGACGTCGCGGTCGGCAGTGCCCTTCTTCGAGTAGTTCGACAGTGTCACCTTCGGCGTTGAGGTGAACTTGTACGCACCGAGCGACACCCACTGGCCGTTGTTCGCGTCCTGGCTGACGTAACGCTCGTACGGGCCGCCGGACGCACCGCTGATGACGTACTTCGCGTCCCGGGTCTGTGCCCCGGTGTCGGGGATGTACGCATAGACGGCGGCGAGGTCGTACTTCTTGCCCGCAGTCCACTCGCCCTCAATGGTCATCCGGTTCCCCTCACCGCCGAGGTGGTCCTCGTCACGGGTGTGGGTGTACCAGAAATGGCCGCCGTGCCCGCCGCCTATCGAATACAGGTCGGCCTTGGCCTCGTAATGCTTGTCCCAGTCAGGGTGAAAGGTGAACTGGAACGAGCCCGTCGATGTCGCCTTCCCGCACGTTGACCACGTCTCGGTGCCGGTGGGGATGGAGGTGACGACGTCCGACCCCGCGGGCGCAGTGCCGCATACCGGCTCGCCGTTCTTCAGCCGGTAGCCGTTGCCGGGCTCAGAGCGCAGGGTGGCGTACTTGATGTTCTCGTTACCGCATGTCTGGTCGCAGTCGGGTTTCCACGTCACGTTCTCCTGGTTCCACCAGAACTGCCGGTAGCAGGCTTCGTCGGGGCAGTCGATCGGGTTGGCTGCGTTGCAGTTGTTCTTCTCGTTGCAGAAGGCGTCGATCGAAGGGCTCACGCGAGAGCGCTGCGCAATGGTGGTCCACCAGGCGGGCCGGAATCCGGCCGTGGAGAACCCGGCATCGCCCTTCCAGTCCTGGCGGCCGTCGGTGCCGTAGGAGAAACCGGCATCGATGGAATGGGCGGCCCAGCCCATCACCTTCATCTGGTACGGCCAGTCCTGCGGGCGCGCCGCGTCGCGGATGTAGTTCGGGTTGAGGCTGGTGTCCATGAACGGGTGGTCCCAGGCACCCTTCTTGTACATGGGGTTGGCGGGGTTGTTGTACCAGCCCAGGCCCCAGCGTCCGCCGTTCTTGCCGGCCTCCGACTTGGGGTTGAAGCCGAGGTTGTAGTTCCAGGCGGCCGTGAACCAGTTCTCCACGCGGGCGGGGTCGTCGTTGTTGACCGTGATCTTCTGCCCGGGCGCGTGCACCTCGTTCCACTTGTCGGCGAGGATCTTCAGGGAGGCTGCGATGTTGGAGGCGTAGTCGATCGCGATGAGCTTCTGCAGCTTCGGATCGGTGCTGCTGGTTTCCTCCTTCTTCTCATGCCCCGCCAGGCGCATGCCGTCGGTGACCTGGCCCACGCCGTAACCGCAGTCCGACTTCTCCCAGTTGATGCGCCAGTAGCCCAGCAGGGTGTCCTTGGTGCTGTGGCCGTAGTAGCCGTCCACGGCGGCGAGGGGGTTGCCCATCTGGCCCGGGACCGCGCCGGATTCGGCCTGCCACAGGTTGGACTCCTGCGCCAGGATGCCGAGCAGGACGTTGACGGGGATACGGCCGCCGCCGTTGAGCGTGGGGCGGGGGAACAGGCCCTGCGGGTCGATCGTGCCGAGCCCTGCCTGGCTGCGGTAGCCGCCCTGGCGTATCCAGTTGCCGCGCAGCTCGCCCCGCACAGCCATGCCCACCGCCCACTCGACCTGGTTGGGCGTCGGCTGCAATGCCTGGGCATCCATGTCGTTGCGGGAGACGGAGCACCAGCGGTCGGTGTCACGCGGGTCGTGGGAGACGGCTCCGGCAGCCGCCGGAGCGCTCGCCAACTTCCGGGGCTTGGTGTCGCCGGTCAGCGCGGGGGACAGGCCGCTGCCGGTGCTCTGCTGTGGTGCGGCGACCTGCTGCTTGACCTCCTCGCCGGTCGTCGTGACGGTCGACTTGACGGTCAGCGTGCTGTCGTTCGTCGTCCCGGGAGCCGTCCCGGAGCGCGAACGCACCCCCGCCTCGGGCTCGTTGGCCTTGTCGAAGCCCTTCCCGGCCGCCTGGATGCGGGTCAGCCCGGCGCGGACGCCGGGAGTGAGGACGGGGGCGACGGCGAGGTGGCCGTGGGAAGAGATGTCGGTGTCGGCCGGCGCGTCGAGCTGGGTGATTCCGCTCCCCCGGACCTTGACGTTCTGGGGGCTGCCGGTGAGGAAGACGCGGCCCTGCGTGCCGGGCACCAGGTCGAGGTCTCCGAGAGGTCCGGTGGCGACGGTGAGCGGCTTGCCGCTGCCGCCGTACACCTTTGCCTGCGCCGTCTTGGTGGCCTTGCGGTCCACGAAGCCGACCCGGCCATTTGCCATGGGGCTGATGTCGAAGGGGACGCTGTCGCCCTTGGCGAGTTGGCGGACCTTCCCCTTGCCGTTGATGTGGACGAGATCGCGGCCGAGACCGGCGACCACACCGTCCTTCACCGGTGCTGCCGAGGACACCTGTCCGCGCAGCTCCCCCGTCGTGGCAACCGTCTTGCCGGCCGTGTCCACGGTGATCACCTGTGTCTTCACCTGTGCCACGTCGTTCATGTCGCGGTACTGGGTGAAGGCAGCGGTGTGTGTCGTGGTGTTGCAGGTGGGGTCGAAGTAGGCGAGCGTGGCCGTGAACGGAAGCTTCGTCACCTCACCCGTCTTGGTGTTCACGATCGCCGTGAACGCGCCGCCCTGCATCAGGTGGGGCTTGTTCGTGAACGCACGCGGGGCATAGACGGCCGCGACATGGGATTCGTCCATGACGCACTGGTTACCGATCCAGGAGTCGGCGGGCAGCCCAGGCTCTGACAGCGCCGCGACCGTCTTCCACGCGTAGGCCTTCGCCTCGTCCGCGACGAGAATCTTGAAGGCCTTCGCGTCGGCCGCACCGGTCACGGCTCGGTCCCTGGAGGCCTTCCAGCCCTTGCCCAGCTTCTGGTCCGGACTGTCCACACCCGCGGAATCGGCAGGGGGCGCAACGTCTTTGGCAGCGGGGGCCGGCGCGGCAGCCGCTGGTACGGCTTGGAGCAAGCCGCCGGTCAAGGCCGCGCAGACAGCCACAGCGGCTCCCTGTATGCGTGTCCGTCTGATGGAACTCAAGAGAAACTTCCCCGTATCTCATTGATGGAACCCCGCCACGGCGGCAGGGGAAAACCCGACCTGTACTGGATCCGGGCCAGATGCCAGGTCGAAGACTGGAAAGAGGAACGACCGCGAGGAAAACCGCCATCGGCCCCGCCTACCTGCGGGGGCGGCGGTTGTGGGAATGAAGCGGGGCCGGGGTGTGGCAGCGGCTGCACGTGTACTGCCGGCCGAGAACCCAGAGCGCGAAAACAGCCCTCTGACCCGGCGCAGCCCCAACTGCCAATAAGCACGCGATGACAGAACACGAAGGCCCCACTGAATGCTGGGCCACGCTTCTTCGAGATGCCGACGAGCTAGCGCACCAAGCAGAGCTGCCTACCACTGCGGGCACCATTGATACAGGCTCACAGAAAGCTGCAACACCTACAGGGATGCGAGTGTCGATAGCTGCGCCCCTGCGTATCATGCAGAGTTCTCCGTATGTACAGCACAGGAGCGAGCACAATCACCTGTGGCACGAGAACCAACAGCCCCATTACTTCTTCCCCCGCGCGAATTGCTCTTCCCCGTACGACCCTGGTTGGTCTGTCCCAGGCCCGGACGGCACCGAACGTTACGCGACTGAAGTCGCCCCTTCCACCTCTCTCAATGCCCATCGCAATCACTGGGCGGCCACTGAGAATTCGTCAGGAAGGTTGCATAAGACACCTCGTAGGCGCTCCGCGCGTTCCCGCCTGACGACGAACCTTTGGTACTGGCAGTACGACGTCCGGGTTCGACTATCTCCGCATGGCGTCAACTTCAGCCGCCAGGCGTCGACTTCAACAGGTCAATGGAATGCGGCAAATCAGCACGAGGCGGAACAGTTGCATTGCAGCCCCCGTCCCATTGAGATTCAGGACGCACTCCATCGAAGGTGCCCGAGCGTCGCCGCAACTAGACTCAGTTCGTAATACATCCGCAACACTCACCGCGTGGAGCATGCCGGTAGAGGGGGCCGACGAGCCCGTTCAGGGTGGCCTTCCCGAGAACGACCGACCTTCCGCACCCACCCCCTCGGGACCACGCTGGTCCATGGCGAGGGGGGCGGTCCGTCCGCGTCCGACAGGACGTGCGTCCTGGAACCGGGCCTGCCTCGGTCCACGGGGCTCGGACCTGGAAGTTCGCCCCCCTTCTTCGGCCCTCACCCGGAGGGCCCGCCAGGCACAGCCGCTGACCAGCACATGGACGACCGCGGCGAAGACCGCCTCATCGTCGAGTGTTCACCCCCCCCCACCGGCCCCTCCCTATGACCAGCCCACCACTCAACTGACCGTGCAGAACACGGTCTTAAGACGGATGGGCGAAGCCTTCGCCTCGCACCGCGCCGTGAGCCGCCGTACGGTCAGGCCTTCGCCGTGGCTCTGGCGGGTCCGATCGAGCGCGTCAGCAGTAAGTCCGTTGCAGAGATGACCCGGCTCGATGGTGCAGTGTGACCGGATCTGGCAGACGAATCATTTCCGTTGGACAGCGCAGGCGCGCAGCGAGGCGAGCAGTCCGCTCAGGGCGGGGGTGGCCGGTGCGGATTCCCGCACGGCCGCCCAGATCGAGCGGACCGGCTCCGGATTACGGATCTTGCGTACGAACACGCCGGGATGCCGGCTGCCGATCCCCAGCCGGGGGATCACGCCGATGCCGAGCCCGGCGGCGATGAAGCCCTGCGCCGTGGCATGGTCCTCGCTGTCCACCACGAAATCGGGAGTGAAGCCGGCCGCACCGCAGGCCTTGAGTACCGGTTCCAGGCAGGGGCCAGGACGGTCGCTGGCGATCCACGGCTCATCGGCGAGATCGGCCAGCTCAAGCACCCGCTTCCCGGCCAGCCGATGGCCCTTGGGCAGCACAGCGTCATAGCTGTCGTCGAGCAGATGTACGAGGCGGATGCCCTCAACAGCCACCCGCTCCCGCGCCCGGACCACGAGTGCCAGATCGGCCGTGCCCTCCCGCACTTCCGGCAGCGGGTCGTGCGGATCGCTCAGCTTCAGCTCGACCTGCACGCCCGGCTGCTCGCGGCGCAGCTCCGCCAGCGCGGGAGCCAGCAGCGGGGCCCCGGCCGTGGCGAAATAGCGGACCGCGACCCGTCCCGTGCGCCCCTCCCGGAGGCCGGCCAGCGCGGTCTCCGCCTCCGCGACCTGCTGGCCGATGGCCGCGGCGTAATCGGTGAGCAGCCTCCCGGCATCCGTCGGCCGTACGCCCCGCCCGGTCCGCTCCAGCAGCGCGATGCCGGCCTCGCGCTCCAGCACGGCCATCTGCTGGCTGACGGCCGAGGGCGTGTAGCCGAGATTCCGGGCAGCCGCGGAGACCGACCCGCTGGTGACCACGGCTCTCAGTACCTGCATACGTCGCACATCAAGCATGTAGCTGAGCTTAACCCTTCCTGAAGATCTCTTCGCTTGTCTTATGGGTGGGCCCGGGACACCGTGAGGGAAACACCCTCACCAGGAGGCGACCGTGCGCAGTGGCCGAAGCGGCACCCATCTCCGCATGGCCGTCCTTGCCCTGCTCTGGGGCTCGGGCTTCCTCCTGATCAAGGTCGCGCTCAACGGCGGCCTGGCCCCGCTGCACATCACCGTCATCCGCTGTGCCCTCGGCACCGGCGTGCTGCTGGTCCTGGCCCGCGCCGCGCGCCAGCGGATGCCGCGCGAGCGCCGGGTCTGGGGGCATCTCGTGACGGCTGCCTTCTTCTGCAACGCGCTGCCGTTCTTCCTCTTCAGCCTCGGTTCGCGGCACGTCGACTCCGGGGTGGCCGGCGTCCTCAACGCCACGACCCCTCTGTGGTCGCTGCTGATCGGCCTCGGCCTCGGTACGGACCGTGGGCGGGGCCCGCGGCGCCTGAGCGGGCTGCTGATCGGCTTCGCCGGCCTGCTGCTGATCTTCGCGCCCTGGCAGCAGTCGGGGCCGGCCAGCGGGGGCGCCCTGATCCTGCTCGGGGCGGGGGCCAGCTATGCCGTCGCCTTCGCCTACATGGCCCGCTTCCTCAGCCTGCGAGGCTCCTCACCGCTTGCCCTCTCCGCGGCTCAGCTGCTCATGGCGACGGGCCTGACCACGCTCGCGCTGCCCGCCGGACCGGCGGCCCCGGCAGGTCCCAGCCTCAGCGCGGTGATCGCCGTCATCGTCCTCGGCATCTTCGGCACCGGGATCACCTTCCATCTCAACTCCCAGATCATCGCGACCGAGGGCCCCACGGCGGCCGCCACCGTCGGCTATCTGCTGCCGGTCGTCTCGCTCGCGCTGGGCGCACTCGTCCTTGACGAGCAACTGAGCGCGCGGATCGTCGCGGGGATGGCCGTGGTACTCCTCGGCGTCGGGCTCAGCCGCAGCCAGGGGCCCGAGGCCGCCCGCGAAGCCAACCACCGAATGAACGGATCATGCGACCCAACTCCCCCTGGCAGCAACGCGACTTCCGCACCCTCTTCACCGCCACCACACTCAGCCAGCTAGGCACGAACATCGGCTATGTGGCCATCCCGTTGCTCGCCGTCTCCGCGCTGAATGCCGGCCCCGGGCAGGTCGGCGCTCTCGCCACCCTGAGCACGCTCGCCTTCCTGCTCATCGGCCTGCCCGCCGGAGCGTGGGTGGACCGGATGCGCCATCGGCGGGTCCTGATCGCCGCGGATCTGGCGCGAGCCGTACTGCTCGCCTCCGTCCCGCTGGCCTGGTCGCTGGACGCGCTCACCCTCGGACAGCTGTACGCGGTCGTGCTGCTGAACGGCTGCGCCACGGTCTTCTTCGACGTCGGCTCGCAGAGCGTGCTGCCGCAACTGGTCCGCCGCGACGGCCTCGTACAGGCGAATGCCGCCGTGATGACCCTGATAGCCACCGCCAATGTGGCCGGACGCGGAGCCGGCGGCGGGCTCGTCCAACTACTCACTGCGCCGGCGGTGATTGCCGTGACCGCCGTGAGCCATCTGGCCTCGGCCCTGCG
This sequence comes from Streptomyces sp. NPDC054863, assembly GCF_053610825.1. Classification (NCBI taxonomy): domain Bacteria; kingdom Bacillati; phylum Actinomycetota; class Actinomycetes; order Kitasatosporales; family Streptomycetaceae; genus Streptomyces; species Streptomyces sp. NPDC054863. The sequence continues at coordinate 41,454 of NZ_JBSGZD010000017.1, forward strand.
GCTGACCGCCATCGGCCGTGCGCCGGCGCCTCCGCGGCCGGAGCAGCCTGTTCGACTGGCCGCGCAGATCAGGGAAGGGCTGTGGCACGTACTCGGAAACCGGGAGCTGCGGGCGCTCGCCTTCTCCGCTTCCCTCACCAACCTCGGCTCCGCGATGGTCAACACGATGCTTCCGGTCCTCTTCGTTCGTGAACTCGGTCTCCCGGAGAGCGTGCTGGGCCTGTTCTGGGCGGCGGGCGGCGTCGGTCTCCTGCTGGGAGCCCGCTGCGCCCGGCCCTTCGCCGCCCGTCTCGGCTACGGCCGCTCGCTCGGCCTGCTCGGCCTGGTCCTGGCCCCCGCGGGACTGCTCGTGCCGCTCGTCGACCGCGGTCCCGGGCTGTGGCTGGCAGGGACGGGATGGCTGCTGGTCATGTTCAAGACCGGCATGAACAACGTGCTCGGCGTCAGCCTGCGCCAGCAGATGACCGCGGATTCGCTGCTGGGCCGCATGAACGCAACCTTCCGCTTCCTGCTCACCGGGGCCCTGGCCATCGGCTCGGCCATAGCGGGCCTGATCGGCGAGGTGGCCTCGGTGCACGCAGCACTCTGGGCAGGTGGCGCCTTCCTGACAGCGGCGTTCCTGCCGATCTGCCTCTCTCCGGTGCGCAGGCGGAGCGAACTGCCGCAGCAGGAGACGTCCATCGGGATCCGGGCAGGGAAGTCCTAGCCCCGCTTCTTTCCCCTGTTGCTCAAGCTCGGGCGCCGGTGGACGTCGTGACCATGCGGGTGGCTGTCTTGGCGTGGCAACCGAGGGCCTTCGCGATGACCGGGGCCTGGGCTTGGAGGACGAGCTGTCGGATTGCGGAGGTCCTGCCGCGCTGCGGCGGGACGCCGGTCTCGCGCAACGGCCCCTCTGAAGCCGCTCCCGTCAGGTCCCCCGGGACGTCCGCCTCTCGCGTCGGCGTTCCAGGCTCCTGGTGAGGTGGTCGGCCATCGACTCGGCCGCCCGCTCCGGGCCCTGCGGGGTGAGGAGTTCGGTCGCCCGGTAGCCGGCCGGGGAACGCTTGGTGACCAGGCCGTCGGACTCCAGCCGGGCCAGGGCCTCGCGCACCGGGGTGGGCGAGACCCGGAGCGTACGGGCGGGGGATTCGATGCCGACGCGGGCGCCGGGCTCTGTCCGGTGGTCCATGACCATCGCCTTGGCGGCCTCGTGGACGCTGTCGGCCAGTACTTGGCGCTCGCTCATGGGGCTTTGTCCCAGGTGCAGTTGATCGCCGAGAATCGCCTCATTCCATGAGGAAGACCTGCTCCGCAGCTGCCCACCACTCGCCGTCGCGGGCTTCCGGCACGCGTTCCTGGCAGGGGTCGGTGAGCTTCCACCACTCCTGGGTCGCCGGGTCTTCGGCCAGCACGGCGAGGTCGGCGGCGAGGTCGGCGCCGTGGTACTCGAAGTAGCTGAAGAGCCGGTCGCCGAGCAGGTGGATCGAGTAGTTGGCGATGTGGCTGGCGCGCAGCCGGGCGAGGACCGGTTCGGGCACCGCCGCGTGCAACTCCCGGTACTCGGCGAGCTTCTCGGGCCTGACCCTGATGACTTGTGCGATCCGCTCCATGCAAGATCACCTCCCGCTCCGGAACGTATAGGAAAAGTACGGATACGGCGAGAGGCTGCCGAGGAATCAGGTCCAAGGGGTGGGCTCCTGGCCCGTACTCACCACGGGCCTCAGCTCGCGCTGATTTCCTGGAGGGCTGCTGCCCGGAGCGCCGGGCCCGGCGTCCCGTTTCCCCGTCCCGGACCGCGTAATCGACCCGCCCGGGGATACCCGCACTCCATGGCCGACAACGAGAACCGCCCCGCGCAGGAAGAGCAGGAAGAGCAGGAAGAGCAGGAAGAATCCCGCCGTCCGGGACCGGTCGACGACCCCACCGACCTCCCCAGCCGTTCCTGGTGGGCTGTCCTGCGTCGTACCGGCAAGGAGTTCCTGGAGGACGAGCTGCCCGACAGGGCCGCCTCGCTCACCTATTACGGAGTGCTCTCCGTCTTTCCCGCCGTGCTCGTCCTGGTCTCGCTCCTCGGCGTGATCGGCGAGTCCGCGACGAAGACCGTGCTGGACAACGTGCAGAGCCTCGCCCCCGGCGCGGTGAAGGACATCCTCACGCAGGCCGTCGAGCAGCTGCGGAACAGTGGCGGTACGAGCGGAGTCGTCGCGATCGTCGGTCTGCTGGCGGCGGTGTGGTCGGCGTCGGCGTACGTGGGGGCCTTCATACGGACGTCGAACGCGATCTACGACATGCCGGAGGGGCGTCCGGTGTGGAAGGTGACCCCGTTGCGGGTGGGGCTGACCGTGCTGATGATGCTGCTCCTCGCGCTGAGTGCGGTGATCGTGGTGCTCACCGGCTCCGTGGCAGCCTGGGTGGGCGAGGCCATGGGGCTGGGCGAGGAGGCCGTGACGGTCTGGTCGATCGCGAAGTGGCCGGTGCTGCTGTTGCTGGTGGTGCTGATGATCGCGCTGCTGTTCTGGTCGGCGCCGAATGTGCGCGGGCGCGGGTTCCGCTGGGTGAGTCCGGGAAGCGTGCTGGCCGTACTGCTGTGGCTGGCCGCTTCCGGGGGCTTCGCGCTCTACGTCGCGAATTTCGGCTCGTACAACAAGACGTACGGGGCCCTCGCGGGCGTGATCATCTTCCTGGTGTGGCTGTGGCTGTCGAATCTGGCGATCCTGCTGGGGCTGGAGTTCGACGCCGAGCTGGCCCGGCAGCGGGCGATCAGCGCCGGGCTTCCGGTGAGCGAGGAGCCGTACGTGGAGCCGCGCGACACCCAGAAGTGGCCGGCCAGGCTGCGCAGGGACCGGAAGCGGAAGCAGGCCGACCAGTCCGGCCTGTGAGCCCGGTTACCTGCACGATGGGCGTTTTGGTGAGTTTCGTTACGTTCCCTACGTATGACACACATATGGGATCCGTAGCTTCGTGGGTGTCAGCAGGACACCGCAGGACACCGCACGAAGAACATGGAGCGCCATTCCCATGAGCATCAGCCGCAGCACCTTCCGCACCGCCGCCGTCGCCACCGGAGTGACTGTGGCCTTCGCCCTCCCGATGGGTGCCGCCTTCGCGGACGACGGAGCCCCCACGCCCAAGGACGACACGGTCAGCACCCCCGACAAGGGCGACCGGAACAAGGGCGACGAGGACGGGCAGAAGGACAAGACTCCTCAGCCGTCCTTCGTCCGCTCCGTGAAGCTGGTCGACGGCTCCACCGCCAAGATCTACAAGACCGGCGAGAACTCCTACAAGGCCGTCGTGACGGCCAACGGCGCCGAGGTCGGCACCCTCGTCAGCACCGACGGGAAGCCTGCCAAGGGTGAGCTGAACGGAATGTTCGTGGTGTTGAACCCGGACGGCAACGTCGTGTCCTGGATCAGCCCGGTGGACAAGCCGAAGCCCCGGCCGAAGCCGACGCCCCAGCCGCACAAGGACACGCACACGCACGCGAACCACCCGCACACGAACCACCCGCACAAGCAGATACCGCCCGTGCAGCCCGCGCCCGACCAGCACAAGGTCCTCCCCAAGGGCGGCGTCAAGGCCGGCGCGGAGAACGTCTCCGCCACCTCCGGCGCACCCGACGCCACCCTCCTCGCGGCCGGCGGCGGTCTGGCCGCCGCCGGTGCGGCCGGCCTCGGCTTCGCGGTCCTGCGCCGCCGCGGCCCGCAGGGCTGAACCGGATCAGCCGCGCCGCCTGAGGTAGACCCCCCAGGTCACCACCAGGCACAGCACGTAGTACGCGAGGAACGCCAGGTACGCCGCGTCGCCCGTCCCTTCCGTGAGGAAGGACTGCCGGAACGCGATGTTCACCAGCACCCCGCCCAACGCGCCCACCGCGCCCGCGATGCCGATCACGGCGCTCGCCCGGCGGCGGGAGCGGTTCCCGGCCTCGACCGGGTCCGCCCCCGCCGCCGTTTCGCGTTCCGCCTTCGTGTGGAAGATCCCGGGGATCATCTTGTACGTGGAGCCGTTGCCGACCCCCGAGAAGAGGAAGAGGGCGACGAAGCCGGTCAGGAACAGCGGCAGCGACCCCGCCCGCGA
>NZ_JBSGZD010000017.1:45522-61557 GCF_053610825.1 Streptomyces sp. NPDC054863
GTTCCAGAAGGTGACCCGCGCCCCGCCCCACCGGTCGGCCATCGCCCCGCCGACCGGCCGGACCAGGGACCCGAGCAGCGGTCCGAGGAAGGTGAGGTACGCGGCGCTGACCGCCGTCGGGAAGTCGTCGCCGAACTGCACCAGCAGCACCTGCCCGAAGGCGAAGCCGAAGCCGATGAACGAGCCGAAGGTGCCGATGTAGAGCAGCGCCATCACCCAGGTGTGCGGCTCGCGGGACGCCTCGCGCAGGGCGCCCCGGTCGTTGCGCAGCGCGGGCAGGTTGTCCATCCGCAGGGCGGCGGCGACCGCCGCCAGCACGATCAGGGGTACGTACAACAGCGGTACGAGGCGGGGGTGTTGGGAGCCCGCCGTCGCCAGCACCAGCAGTCCGAGGAGCTGGACGGCCGGCACGCCGAGGTTGCCGCCGCCCGCGTTGATGCCCAGTGCGCGGCCCTTGAGGTGCTGGGGGTAGAAGGCGTTGATGTTGGCCATCGAGGAGGCGAAGTTGCCGCCGCCGATGCCCGCGACGGCAGCCACCCAGAGCAGGGTCGTATAGGAAACGCCGGGTTCGAGGACGTACGCGGTGAGCAGGGCGGGGAGGAGCAGGGCGAGCGCGCTGATGACGGTCCAGTTGCGTCCGCCGAAGATCGCCACGGCGAAGGTGTACGGGAGGCGCAGCGCCGCGCCGAGCAGGGTGGGGACGGCGGTGAGGACGAACTTGCCCGCCGGGTCGATGCCGTACTCGGGGCCGAGGAAGAGGACGAGGACCGACCACAGGCTCCAGACGGAGAAGCCGATGTGCTCGGAGAGCACGGAGAAGAGGAGGTTGCGGCGGGCGACCTTCGCGCCGGTGGCGGCCCAGAAGGCGGGGTCCTCGGGCTGCCAGTCCTCAAGAGGGGGACGGGTGCGGGTGCTCTGCGGGGGACGGACGGTGGTGGTCATGGAGAGGGCCGCCTAACTTCCTTACGAGACAGTGGAGTTGGTGCGTACCGGCCAGACCGGCAGCGCTGCGGGTCCGCCGTCCGGGGTCTCGTCTTCGTCGAGGCAGACACCGGTGCACAGGTCGAAGGCCTGCTTGTACATCGGGGAGAGGACGACGGGCACCCCGTCGCGGCTGCCGAGCAGGCCGCGCGAGATGACGTGCGCGCCGCTGAAGGGGTCGCGGTTTCCGACGGCGTGGACGGCCCCGGAGCGGTCCCGGTAGAGGGCGATCTGCTCGCCCCCCACGAGGGCGGCGACGCCCCGGCCGGGGATGAGGGAGTCGTACCGGCAGACGGGGAACCACTCGTCCCCGACCGCCACTTCGACCGTCGCCGACGCGACGAGGGTGCTGGTCATACGAGGGACCTCACTTCCAGGGTGGCGCCCGCGACGAACGTGTCGGCGGGGCGGATCTGCTCGCGCTCCGGCACGAAGCGGATCGTCGGGTCCGGCGTGCCGGGGGCGTTGACGAAGGACACGAAGCGGGCGAGGCGGTCGGGGTCGTCGAGGGTGGCGCGCCATTCGTCCTCGTACGAGGTGATGTGACGGCTCATCAGGTCGTCCAGTTCGGCGCAGATGCCGAGCGAGTCGTCGACGATGACGGCCCGCAGGTGGTCGAGCCCGCCCTCCATGCGCTCGATCCAGGGCGCGGTGCGCTCAAGGCGGTCGGCGGTGCGGACGTAGAACATCAGGAAGCGGTCGATGGTGCGGAGCAGGGTGCCGTGGTCGGCGTCGGTGAGGAGGAGATCGGCGTGGCGCGGGGTCATGCCGCCGTTGCCGCCGACGTAGAGGTTCCAGCCGGCCGAGGTGGCGATGATGCCGAAGTCCTTGCTCTGCGCCTCGGCGCACTCGCGGGCGCAGCCGCTGACCGCCGACTTGAGCTTGTGCGGGGCGCGCAGGCCCCGGTAGCGGAGCTCCAGCTCGATGGCGAGGGCGACGGAGTCCTGGACGCCGTACCGGCACCAGGTCTGGCCGACGCAGGACTTGACCGTCCGGAGGGACTTTCCGTACGCGTGGCCCGACTCGAAGCCCGCGTCCACCAACCGTCGCCAGATGAGGGGGAGTTGATCGACCGACGCACCGAACATGTCGATCCGCTGGCCGCCGGTGATCTTCGTGTAGAGGCCGAAGTCGCGGGCGATCTCGCCGATGGTGATGAGCCCGTCCGGGGTGACCTCGCCGCCGGGGATGCGCGGGACGACGGAGTAGGAGCCGTTGCGCTGGAGGTTGGCGAGGAAGTGGTCGTTGGTGTCCTGGAGGGCGGACTGTTCGCCGTCGAGGATGTGTCCGGAGACCGCCTCGCCGAGGGCCGGGCTGAGCGAGGCGAGGACGGAGCCGACGACCGGCTTGCAGATCTCGCAGCCCTCTCCCCCGGCCTCTGGCTGCCCGTGCTCGTCGATGAGGCGGGCGAAGGTGGTGATGCCCTTGACCCGTACGATCTCGTAGATCTCCGCCCTGGTGAGGTCGAAGTGCCCGCACAGGCCACGGCTCAACTCCACGCCCTGCGCGGTCAGTTCGTCGGCGACGAGCGTCCCGAGGAGCTTGACGCAGGAGCCGCAGCCGGTGCCCGCGCGGGTGCACTTCTTCACTGCCGGGACGTCCGCGCAGCCGCCGTCGGCGACCGCCGAGCGGATGGCGCCCTTGGTGACGTTGTGGCAGGAGCAGACCACCGCCTCGTCGGGGAGGGCGATCGGTCCGGGTGCCGCGCCGATCGAGGCGGGCAGGACGAGCTGCTCGGGCGGGGCGGTGAGGGGTGCACCGGACAGGGCGAGCGGGCGCAGCAGGTCGTACGACTCGGTGTCGCCGACCAGGACGCCGCCGAGGAGCGCGCCGTCGGCGCCGATGACGAGCTTCTTGTAGACGCCCTCGCGGCTGTTGGCGTACAGCACTTCGAGGGAGTCGGCGGTGGTGCCGTGCGCGTCGCCGAAGCTGGCGACGTCGACGCCGAGCAGCTTGAGCTTGGTGGAGAGGTCGGCGCCGGTGAACTGGCCTTCCTGGGAGGTCAGTTGGGAAGCGACCGCTTCGGCCATCGCGTATCCGGGCGCGACCAGACCGTAGACCCGCCCGTCGGAGGCGAGTGCGCACTCGCCGATCGCCCAGATCGCGGGGTCGGCGGTCCGGCAGCCGGGGTCGACGACGATGCCGCCGCGCTCGCCGACCGGCAGTGCGCAGTCGCGGGCGAGCTGGTCCCTGGGGCGTACGCCTGCGGAGAAGACGACGAGGTCGGTGTCGACGGTCGCGCCGTTGGAGAGCACCATGCCGGTGACGGCGCCTTCGGCGTCGGTCTCGACGGTCTGGGTGCCCGCGCCGGTGTGCACGGTGACGCCCAGCTCCTGGATCTTGTCCCGGAGTACGGCGCCGCCGCCCTCGTCGACCTGGAGGGCCATCAGGCGCGGGGCGAACTCCACCACGTGCGTGTCGAGCCCCATCGCGCGCAGTGCGCCCGCCGCTTCGAGGCCGAGCAGTCCGCCGCCGACGACTGCGCCGACGCGGGCGCTTCTCGCTGCCGCGCGGATGGCCTCCAGGTCCTCGATGGTCCGGTAGACGAAGCAGTTGGCCGCGTCGTGCCCGGGGACGGGCGGCACGAAGGGGTACGAGCCGGTGGCCAGCACCAGTGCGTCGTACGGGAAGACCTCGCCGGAGCGGGCGGTGACCGTCCGCGCCTCGCGGTCGATCGCTTCGGCGGGGTCGCCGAGCCGCAGGTCGATGCCGTGCCTCTCGCCGAACTCCCCTTCCCACATGGAGAGTTCGTCGGCGGTGGTGCCGGAGAACCACGAGGTGAGGTGGACGCGGTCGTACGCGGGGCGGGGCTCCTCGGCGAGGACGGTGATCCGCCACCCTGGCGCGTGCCCGCCGCGCTCGGCGAACGCTTCGAGGAAGCGCTGGCCGACCATGCCGTGGCCGACGAGGACCAGCTGCCGGGCGTCTGTTTCCGTCACTGGAGTGCTCCTTCGATGGGTGTGAGCAGGTCGAGGGGGCGCGACGGCAGCGGCTCGCCCCTCTCGTAGGTGCGGGTGAGTTCGCCGACCGCGGCGAGGTCGCCGACGAGGATCGCGCCGACGAGGCGGTCGCCGCGCATCACGAGCTTCTTGTACGAGCCGTAGGCGCCCCGGGTCCCGTCGGCGAGCCGCAGTGCGTCGCCGTCGGTGTCCGCGACCTCGCCGAACGCGGCGATTTCGAGGGTGCCTGCGGTGAGCCGGGAGCCGCTGTGGGCCCCGGTGTAGAGGGCGTCGGGGACGGCCCCCGACAGCCGGGCGGCCAGGACGTCGGCCTGGGCCCAGGCGGGCCCCGTCACCCCGTGGACGGCGCCCCGGTGTTCCGTACAGTCGCCGATCGCGTACACGTGGGGTGCGGAGGTGGCGAGGGTGTCGTCGACGACGACGCCGCGCCGGACGTCGATTCCTGCGGCGCGGGCGAGCCCGGTGCGGGGGCGGACGCCGCAGGCGAGGACGACGAGGTCGCAGTCGAGGACGTGGCCGCCGGCGAGTTCGACGCCGGTGACGGTGGCGCTGCCGTGGACGGCCCGGGCGCGGTTGCCGGTGTAGACGGCGGCGCCCATGCCTTCGAGGGCGCGGCGGACGGTGGCTCCGGCCTCCTCGTCCAGGTGGCGTTCCATCACGTGCGGTCCCTGGTGGACCACTTCGACCGGCATGCCGAGTGCGGCGAGCGCCCGGGCGGCGCTCACGCCGAGTACGCCGCCGCCGACGATGACGGCCCGCTTCGCGCTGCGGGCCGCCGCTTCGAGGCGTACGCAGTCGGCGAGGGAGCGGAAGGCGTGGACGCCGTCCTTCAACTCACGCCGATGGAAGGGGGATCCGGGTACCGCGTGCAGGCCCTTGATGGGCGGCAGTACCGGGTTGGCGCCGGTCGCGAGGACGAGGACGTCGTACGACGCCGTCTCCCCCGCGTCCGTACGCAGCGTCCTGGCCGCCGTGTCGAGGGCGACGACCTCCGCGCCCGTACGGACGGCGGCGCCGCCGGTGGGGAGGGTGAGCGCGTCCGAGGTGTAGCGGCCGTCGAGGACGCCGGCGAGGAGTGCGCGGTTGTAGGGGCCGTGCGGCTCGTTGCCGTAGAGGGTGAATTCCAGTGCGCCGGAGGGGGATGAGGCCAGGGCCTGCTGGGCGAGGCGGGCGGCGGCCATGCCGGCGCCGACCACGGCGATGCGTGTCGTCACGACGCCCTCACCGCCTTCTCCACCTTCACGGCGCACACCTTGAACTCGGGCATCCGCGACTGCGGGTCAAGGGCCGGGTTGGTGAGCGAGTTCGCTCGTCCTTCGCCCGCCCAGTGGAAGGGCATGAACACGGTGTCCGGGCGGATCGCCGTGGTGATGCGGGCGGGGGCGGTCGCCCGGCCGCGCCTGCTGGTGACGGCGATCAACTCCCCTTCCCCGACGCCCAGTCGGGAGGCGAGCCGGGGGTGCAGCTCGACGAAGGGGCCGGGGGCGGCGCTGTTGAGTGCGGGTGTGCGGCGGGTCTGGGCGCCGCTCTGGTACTGGGCGAGGACGCGGCCGGTGGTGAGGTGGAGGGGGTAGTCGGCGTCGGGCTCCTCGGCGGCGGGCCGGTGCGAGACGTCGGCGAACCGGGCACGGCCGTCGGGGGTGGCGAAGCGGTCGAGGAAGAGGCGGGGGGTGCCGGGGTGGGGGGGGGTCGTCGCGCGGGTGTGTGGTGGCTGGTCGCGCAGTTCCCCGCGCCCCTGAAGGGCCGCCCCGTCGCCCGAGCCTCCTTGGACGGCAGACTCCGGGCAAGGCCAGAAGACGCCGTCCTCCGCCCGGATCCGTTCGTAGCTGATGCCCGAGTAGTCGGCCTGGCCGCCCGCCGACGCCTCGCGCAGCTCGGTGAAGACTTCTTCCGCATCGTACGGAAAGCCCTTCTCCCACCCCAGCCGGGCGGCGAGTTCGTGGAGGATCCGGAGGTCGGTGCGGACCTCGCCCGGCGGGTGCACCGCCGCCTGACGGAGGATGACGCGGCCCTCCAGGTTGGTCATGGTGCCGGTCTCCTCCGCCCACTGTGCGGAGGGGAGGACGACGTCGGCGAGTGCGGCGGTCTCGGACAGGACGACGTCGCACACCACCAGCGCGTCGAGGGCGCGGATGCGCTCGGTGACGTGGCGGGCGTTCGGGGCGGAGACAACCGGGTTGGAGCCCATCAGCAGCAGGGCGCGTACGCCGCCTTCGGTGCCGAGCGCGTCGAGGAGTTCGTACGCGGAGACGCCCGGGCCGGGAAGGTCCGCGGGATCGACGCCCCACACCCCGGCGACGTGCGCGCGGGCGGCCGGGTCGGTGAGGGAGCGGTAGCCGGGCAGCTGGTCGGCCTTCTGGCCGTGTTCGCGTCCGCCCTGGCCGTTGCCCTGCCCGGTGAGGCAGCCGTATCCGGACAGCGGGCGCCCGGCCCGGCCCGTCGCCAGGCACAGATTGATCCACGCGCCGACCGTGTCGACACCCTTGGACTGCTGCTCGGGGCCGCGCGCGGTGAGCACCATCCCCGTACCGGCGGAGGTGAACAGCTCTACGGTGCGCCGGAGTTGGGCGACCGGAACCCCCGTGAGGGCCTCCACCCGCTCGGGCCAGTGCGCCATCGCGGCCTCGCGGGCCGCCTCGTAACCGCTCGTACGGGAGGAGATGAACTCCTCGTCGACGTGTCCGCCCGCGATGACCAGGTGCAGGAGCCCGAGGGCGAGCGCGAGGTCGGTGCCGGGGGCGGGAGCCAGATGGAGGTCGGCGAGGTCGGCGGTCCTGGTACGGCGCGGGTCGACGACGATCAGCTTGCCGCCGCCCGCCTGCATCTCGCGCAGGTAGCGGACGGCAGGCGGCATCGTGTCGGCGAGGTTGCTGCCGACGAGGATCACGCAGCCGGTGCGTGCGACGTCCGCGAGGGGGAAGGGCAGGCCCCGGTCGAGGCCGAAGGCGTTGCGGTGGGCGGCTGCGGCGGACGACATGCAGAAGCGGCCGTTGTAGTCGATGTTGGCCGTACGCAATGCGACGCGGGCGAACTTGCCGAGCAGGTAGGCCTTCTCGTTGGTCAGCCCGCCGCCGCCGAAGACGCCGACCGCGTCGCGGCCGTGCCGTACCCGGGCGGAGACGAAGGCCGCCGCAGCCCGGTCCAGGGCCTCCTCCCAGGTCGCCTCGCGGAGCGGCCCGCCCTTGTCGTCCCGTACGAGAGGGGTGGTGAGCCGGACGCCGGGCGCGAGAACGGCGGCTGCGCTGTGGCCCTTGCCGCACAGGGCGCCTTGGTTGACGGGGAAGTCGGGCCGCTCGACGATCTCCACCGGCTGCTCCGCCGATTCTCCGGCAGGGCGCAGCCGCATGCCGCACTGCAGCGAGCAGTACGGGCAGTGGGTGTCGACGAGTGCACCGGGGGTGGCCGCCGTGGTCGCGTTCATGGGCCCCACCGTGCCCGCGCGCCGTTACGCCCCCGCATCCCGTGCGTTGCGCGGACGGTACGGAGCGCTCACTTTCCGCAGGTCGGCGCGCAAGGTGCAGGACACACGCCCGTAGCGCAGGGCTAACGCCCAGGAGACGCCTCGGCAACAGGGGCTTAACAACTCTCGGACACTGTCGGGCCATGACTACCGCGACGCCCGCCACCCCTGATCCGCCGGAGGGCTCACTGGCCGGACTGACGGTCGGTGTGACCGCCGACCGGCGCCGGGACGAACTCGAAGCCCTGCTGCGCAGGCGCGGCGCGAAGGTCGTCTCCGCGCCCGCCCTGCGGATCGTGCCGCTCGACGACGACTCGGTCGTACGGGAGGCCACCGAGTCGTGCCTGTCCGCGCCGCTGGACTACGTGGTCGCCACGACCGGTGTCGGCTGGCGCGGCTGGATCAGCGCGGCGGAGGGCTGGGGGACGGGGGCGCAGCTCGTCGAGGCGTGCCGGGAGGCGACGGTGATCAGCCGGGGCCCGAAGGCGACCGGCGCGATCCGGGCGGCCGGGCTGCGCGAGAGTTACGCGCCCGCGTCGGAGGCCGTGGACGAGATGCTGACCTGGCTCCTCGACCGCGAACTGGCCGGAAAGCGGATCGCGATCCAGGAACACGGGGCGCCGCTCCCGGAGTTCACGGCCGCGCTGCGGGCGCGGGGCGCGGAGGTGGTGGAGGTGCCGGTGTACCGGTGGGGCCCGGCGGCGGACCCGGACGCCGTGCGCCGGCTGGTCGAGTCGACGGTACGGGGCGAGGTGCACGCGCTGCCGTTCACCAGCGCCCCGGCGATCGAGGCGTTCCTGGCGGCGGCGCAGGAGGCGGGCCGCCGGGACGACCTCCTCACCGCTCTCCGTACGAACGTACTGGCGGCCTGCATCGGCCCGGTGTGCGCACGGCCGCTGCTGGCGGCCGACGTGCCGTGCGTGTGGCCGGAACGGGGGCGGCTCGGCGCGCTGGTGCGCACCCTGGACCAGCAGCTCCCGGCCCGCCACCGCCGCGAACTCACCTTCGAGGGCAGCCGGTTGACCCTCCAGGGCGCCTCGGTGTCCGGCCCGTCGGGTGCCGTCCTCCTCACCCCGCTCCCCGCCGCGATCCTGCACGCCCTGGCCCGGCGCCCCGGCACGGTCCTCAGCCGCGCCGAACTCCTGCGCCGCGCCTGGACCGGGGACCCCGCCGCGCCGCGCCCCACCGACGAGCACGTGGTGGAGGCGGCGGTGGCCCGGCTGCGGTCGGCCCTCGGCCCGTACTCCTCCCTGGTCCGTACGGTCACCAAGCGGGGGTACCGGCTGGCGGTGGACCCCAGGTGACGCGGCCGGTTCCTCCCCTGCTCGCCGTCGCGCACGGCACCCGCGACCCGGCCGGTACGTCCACCACCGAGGAACTCCTCGCCCGTGTAAGGGAGTTGCGCCCCGGGCTGCCGGTGCTCCTGGCGTACGTCGACGTGGCCCGACCCCACCTCTCGGACGTGCTCACCGCACTCTCGGGGGAGGTCGTCCTCGTCCCCCTCCTCCTCGGCACGGGCTTCCACATCCGCGTGGACATCCCCGAAGCACTGGCCGCCGCCCCGCACGTACGGGCCAGGATCTCGCGCGCACTGGGCCCGCACCCTCTGCTCGCGTCCGCCCTCGCGGACCGGCTGGCGGAGGTACGGGCCCCCACCCGCGGCCCCGTCGTCCTGGCGTCCGCAGGCTCCAGCGACCCGACCTCCCGGGCCGCGACCGCCACCATGGCCACCCTCCTCACCCGCCGCCTGGGCCGTCCCGCGATCCCCTCCTACCTGTGCGGCGGCGCCCCGACCCCGGCCGCCGCGGTGGCGGCGCTGCACGCGGAGGGGCACCGGGACGTGGCGGTGGCGAGCTACCTGATGACCCCGGGCTTCTTCGCCCGCAAGGCGGCTGCCCACACCGGAACGGTGACGTCCGCCCCCCTGGGCGCGCACGACGCGGTGGCCCGGCTGATCCTGGACAGGTACGACGGGGCGTGCGGCCCGCCCGCGCCGTCCCGTGCACGGATCACGGCAGTCGCAGATCCGTGCAGCCGTGCTGCTGGGCCGCGTCGGTGGCGAAGGCCTTGAGGGCGGCGGATTCGAAGGCGGGGGCGGACCTGCGCCCGTGCTTGAGCGTGAACAGGGCGCGCTCGGGCGAACCCGGGCACCGTGCGGTGGCCCACGCGTAGTCGCCCTGGGCTCCGGAGTCCTGCTGGATCTGCGGCTTCGCGGAAGTCATCCGGAAGCTCTTCACGTACGGCCCGAACGTGGCGGCCAGCTCGTACCCCAACAGGTGCTTCGACGTCAGGAGGGTGCACTGGGTGAGCGGGGCGTTCTTCTGTGCGGGTTCTTCCCGGGCCAAGGTGGCGCCGGCCTGCGCGGCGGCGGATTTCAGGGGGCTCAGCGGGGCGCACGTCCCCTGTGCCTCGGCGAGTGGAAGGGCGTCGGCGTCGCGGGGCTCCTTCTCCACGTCCTTGACCTCGGGCCCCGGTGAGATCGCGCAGCCGAACCGCTTCGCCGCACGCTCCGCGGACTTCACGGAGAAGCTCGCCAGTTCGGTACGGATCTGCCACTTGTCGAGCTCGTTGACGCCCGTCAGAGCAACGTCGACGAGAAGGCTTTCGTCCTTGCGGTCGAGACACGGCAGATTGACCGTGCCGGTGGAACCGGAGATCACGGCGGGCCAGCCGTTCACCGGTTGGGGAGTGTCACCGTCGCCCATGTCGTCAACGTCGGAACGTCGTGGGAACGACCGCGCGTCGGCTTTGCTGCCCCACCGCACGTCGACCCACACCGCCCGGGCCGCGGCAGGACCGTCGCCCCGGACCACGCACTGGGTGAGACTGCCGGGCCGCACCGGGGCGTTGTACTCGATCTCCTTGCCGGCCTCGCCGGTGAGTACCTCGCGGAGGGCGGGCCGATCCAGCGTCCCCGCACAGGCGCTCGCCGGATCCGGCGTCCGCCGGCGGTCGTACGTACCGGAGAAGTAGACGATCCCGGCGGCCAGCAGGACGAGGGCGAGGGTGCCGATGATGACCTTGCCCGGGCGGGTGCGGTGAGCTGTGAAGTGCATGAGAGGTGGTTCGGTCCGCTCTGGTAGTGCGTGTGAGGGGGCAGGGCCGGTCCGGTCAGTAGTCCGGCCGCATCGCGCGGAGCGCTCCGTCCCTCCCCTTCTCGTAGTTCCCCTGGCCGTGGCCGACCAGGTTCCGTACGAAGTCGTCCTGCGGCTCGTGTCCGTGGGTCTTGGCCCAGGCCGCGACCATGCCGTCGACCTCCAGCTGTCCCGCGTTGAAGATCCGCGCGTTCTCCTTGGTCGCTTCCAGGTTCGCTTCCGCGATGCGTTCCTTGGTCGCCTCGTACGACACGAAGTCGACCACCCTGTTGACGATGTCGCCGGTCGGAGCGATCGCGGCCGGCGCGGCAGGTCCGTACGCCGCACCCACGAAGGTCAGTGCCGCTCCGGAGGACGTGGTGAGCGCGTGGTTGAAGTCGTTCGCCCACTGGGTGTTGTTGAAGCGCTTGTCGAACACGACGTCCGACCGCACTCCGTCGTACGCGCCGAGGGCCGCCGAGGTCTCCTGGATGCGTGCCCGCGTGCTGTCGCTCCCGGAGTCGTTCGGCATGCCGGTGAAGAGGTCCTGGGAGTACTGCTTCTCGGCCCGGTACATCTGGCCGAAGGCCTCGGGGTCGTCCGCCGCGCCCCGCATGACCTTCACCAGATCGTCCTTGGGCACGGCCATCCGGACCACGCCGTCCTCGTCCTTCCAGACCTTGTCCTTGCCGTTGTAGGTGACGTTGTCCATGCCGAGGGTCTGGTGGGTGTCGGGCGTGTAGTCCGTCAGCATGTTCGCGAGCGGCCTCTGGAGGTTGGCGGGGAGCTTGTCCGCGTGGCCCGTCTCGTTCAGCACGCCGATGGTCTCGTTCATGACGCGGGCCTGCTCCAGACCGTGGCCGCCCAGCTTGTGCTCCGTGCCGGGCTGGTGGCCGGTGGCGGCGGCTTCGAGCGCGGCGCCGAAACCCTGGCGGACGTCGTGCTCGGCCACGTCCTTGCCCGCGGTCTCGACCCGCAGGTACTCCCTGGTGTCGGCCAGGTCCCAGTCCCGCTTGTCCAGCAGGTACTTGAGGTTGTCGTTCTTGTTGTCCGGGCCGGGGTCGAGGTAGGAGGTGGCGGCGGCCGGGTCCTTCGACATGATGCCGAGGACGCCGTCCAGGGGGTCGTTGGCGAACCAGCTGTCGTTCTCGCCGGTCTTCTTGTTGTCGCCGAAGTCGCCACGCAGGTCCCAGATGTCCGGGTCGCCGCCCTTGTCCTTGTCCTCGACCTTGCGGATGTCGTTCGCGGTGTCGTGGAGGAACTTGTCGGAGTACCCGCCGCCCTGCTGCATGAGGGTGACCAGGCTCTGGTAGCCGCGCGCCTTCTGGCCGTGCCCGTGGCCGACGTCGACCTTCTCCCCCGCGACGTCGAGGTCGTACTGCTTGACCCCGGCCGACTGCATCTGCGTGCGGAACTTGTCGTAGAAGGCCGAGTTCGGGTTCTGCGTCGCGGTGGCCAGCGTGGTCGCCAGGCCCTTCTGCATGCTCAGGTAGTCCTTGTTGTGGCTGTCGCCGGAGTGCCCCAGGTCGGTGAGGGAGTTGTTGAACTTCAGGGTTCCTTCGGCGCCCAGGCTGCTGAGGAGGGTCTGGCCGAACGCCTCGTCCTTGCCGTTGTCCCGGAACGACCGCGCGGCCTCCTTGAGGTCCTGCTCGGTGGCCTTGCCGGAATTGACCCGTTCCGCGATGTCCTTGAGCGCCTGGGCCTCGTACTTCTCGATGTCGCCCTGGGCACCGGAGTTGAAGCCGTTCGTCGTGCCGTCGAGGGGCTTGGAGTCGACGACGACGGCCCCGAGCGCGATCTCGGTCCCCTTGTCGGCGTCGTTCACGGCCCGTACCGCCTGGTCGACGCGCTGCTGCCAGGAGTTGACCGACTTGTGCATGGCCTGCTGGTAGTCGGGGTCGTGCTGCATGGCGCTGAGCTCGGAGGCGGTCAGCTTCTCGGAGTCGAAGGTGACGACCCCCTGGTCGGAGACCTTCATCCCGGCCTCGACGGCTTCCCGCCGGGCGGTCTGGAGCTTGCCGCGCAGTTCGACGTACCGGGTGTGCGCGTCCCGGAGCAGGTCGGCCACCGCCTTGGCCTCCTTCTGGGCGTACTGGAACTCCCTGAGGGTGACGCCGAAGCGGCTGTGGGCCGCGTCGGCGCTGACCCCCATCCAGGTCTCCCCCACGGAGACGCCGTACACGTCCCGCCGGTAGGACTGCTCCTGCTTCTTGAACTCGCCTGCCATGCCGTCCCACTGGGTGGCGGCGGCGGTGAGCGCGGAGAGTTCGGTGGTCATGATCTCGTGGTACGTCGGCATGCTTCCCCCGGGAACGCTGAAAACTGGAACCTGATCTGTCGGGCCCGAAGCCAGGGCGGGCCCCGAAGCCAGGGCGGCCCCTGGAGCCCGGGCGAGCCCTGGAGCCGGACAGGCTTGGAGCCGGACAGGCCTGGAGCCGGACAGGCCCTGGAGCCGGACAGGCCCTAGAGCCTGTCGATCGCCGACGGCGGCCTGATGTCCCCGCCCACCCCGATGTCGGTGCCGCTGAGCAGCAGGTTCGTGCTGCGCAGTGAGGTCCGGTCCGAACCCAGCCTGCTCAGCAGGCCCTTCACTTGCGTCTCCCACGCCTTGTTGGCCTTCTTGAGGGCCCCCGAGGTCAGCCAGCCGTGCCCGTCCTTGGCGTCGAACGCCTTCACCGCTTTCCCGGTCTCCGCATCGGCGTGGTCGCCCGCCTTGCGGGTGTCCGGTTCGATGTGCTGCTGGAGCGCGGTCGCGGCGGCGCGCTTCCTGGCGGGCGACGATGCCATGTTCGGCAGCCCGATGCCCGGCCCGAAGGGTCCGGCGGGCCCGCCGCCCGGTCCCGGCAGTGTGCCGTCCAGCGCCATGGTGAAGCCCCTCTCCCCGTACCTCGAACGATCAGACCCTCAAACGATCAGACCCGCAAAACTAACAAGGTGATCTTCCGAGCCTGCGAAGCTGGTGCGGAGGCCATGTCACCAAGTGTGAACATCTCGCGCAGGCATGGGCATCCCGAGATTCGCGGTCCGTTGCGGCCCCGCGAACCTCGGTTCGCTCGTCAGCGGGTTCCGCTCAGGCGGGCAGCGGACGCGGCTGCGGGGCCGCGAGCCGGCCTGTGCGCGCCAGGGCCCACACCGCGCCCGCACAGCCCAGACCGGTGGCGGCCAGGGCCAGCCAGGTCAGCCACTGGATCCCGTGCCGCTGGGCGGTGTCCCACAGGGCGCCGGTGGCGAGGTTCCCGAGGGTGATGCCCAGGCCCGAGACGGTGTTGTAGAGCCCGTAGTGGGTGGCGACCAGACGGCCGCCCGCCAGCGAGACCACGGTGTCCATCTCGAAGGGGTAGACCACTGCGGACCCCACGGCCAGCGAGGCGACCGCAGTGACCAGGGCGGCGAGCACCAGCGCCCGCCCCCACGGTCCGTCGGCCGCAGGTGCCAGGGCGAGCGGCAGGAACCCCAGGCCCATCACCGCGAGACCGCGGACCAGTGCCTGGTGCGGGCTCCAGCGGCGCCCGGCCCAGCCGGTCAGCCGGAGCTGGCCCAGTACCGCGACGGCCGCCGAGACGATGAACAGGCCACTGGTGGCCCACGTGCCCGCCCGCTGCCCGAAGGCCGCCCCGGCGGCCAGCGGCAGCGACAGATAGACCTGGAAGGTCAGGACGTACGAGCCGATCATCGCGCAGGAGAACAGCAGGAACGGCCGGTTGGCCACCACCGAGCGCCACTGCGTCAGCACCCCGTCCCCGCTCTTGCCGCCCTCCGCTCCCCTGCGGGCGGGAAGGGCCAGGCCCTGGAAGAGGGTCAGGACGGCGAAGATGCCCGCGGCGACCGCGCAGACCAGGCGGAAGTCGGCGGTCAGCAGCGCCAGGCCGACCAGCGGCCCGACCAGCATCCCCGCCTGGTAGTAGACGTGGAACGCCGCGAACGCCGCCACCCGCCGCTCGCCGGCCTCGGCCGCGAGATAGGCGCGTACGGCCGGGTTGAACAGGGCCCCGGCGAAACCGGTGGCCGCGGAGGCGGCGATCAGGGCGGGCAGGCTGTCCACCCACCCCAGCAGGGCGAACCCGGCGGTGCGCAGCAGACAGCCGGCCAGGATCGGGGCCTTGTAGCCGTAGCGGTCGGCAATCGTGCCGCCGATGAGGAACATGCCCTGCTGGGAGAGGTTGCGCACCCCGAGCACCAGGCCGACCGCCCACGCGGCCAGCCCCAGCCCGCCGGCCAGGTGGGCGGCGAGGTAGGGCATCAGCATGTAGAAGGCGAGATTGATGGCGAACTGATTGACCATCAGCAGCCGTACGGCGGGCGGGAAACTCGCGGTGGTGCGCCACAAGGTCCTCACTGGTCCGCTCCCGACAGGCCGAGCGGCCCCGCTCCCGCACCTGCGAGGCCGGGGGCGGAGCCGGGGCCGGATCCCGGTGCGGGGTCCAGGACGGTTTCACACCTGGTCCAGCGGGTCACCGTGCGCTCGCCCGGGTGTCCGATCTCCTCCGGCACGTCGGCCGGCCGGCCGCCCAGCAGCCGGTGGGCGGTGCACCAGGCGTCGTCGAAGACGGTGGAGACGTAACGCTGCGGTCCGTCGGGGAAGACGGCGGCGATCCGCGCCTCGGCCGGGAGGGTGGCGGCCAGGTGACGGGCGACCAGGGAGACCGCGCCCACGCTCCACCCGCCGGTGGCGCACCGGGCCCTGGCCAGCGAGCGTGCCGCCCACACCGCTTCGGCTGCTGCCACCCAGTGGACCTCGTCGAACAGCGTGTAGTCGACGTTGCGCGGGTAGATGCTGCTGCCCAGCCCTCGCATCAGCCGGGGTGCGGCGTCCTGCCCGAAGATGGTGGACCCGGTCGTATCGACCCCGACGACCTTCAGGGCGGGGAAGAAGTTACGCAGGACCGAGGCGACGCCGGCCGAATGGCCACCGGTTCCCACACTGACCACCAGGGCGTCGATCCGCCCCAGTTGAGCGATCAGCTCCTGCGCCAGGCCCGCGTACGCGGCCACGTTGTCGGGGTTGTGGTACTGGTCGGGGCACCACGCGGAAGGCTCCGCCGCCAGCAGTTCGGCCACCCGCTCCCGGCGGGCCAGCTGCCAGCCCCCCACCGGATGCGGCTCGGACACCACCTGTACCTCGGCGCCGTAGGCGGTGATCAGCCCGGACACCAGCGGCTCCGTGCCGGGGTCGGTCACCACGGTGACGGGGTGGCCGAAGACGATCCCGGCCAGCGCCAGGCCCAGGCCCAGCGTGCCGGAGGTCGACTCCACGATCCGGGCGCCGGGCAGCAGGTCACCGCGCTCCCTGGCGCGTTCCACCATGAACAGGGCGGTGCGGTCCTTGATTCCACCGGGGTTGTGGCCCTCCAGCTTGGCCCAGAAGCCGCGGCCGGAAGCGGTGAACGGTTCACCGACCCACAGCACGGGCGTGTCACCGACCAGAGCGGCCGGGGAGTGCGCGCGGCGGGCCGCACCGGCCAGTAACTGGGCCGGCGCGAGGACGGACGGAAACGGCGGGAAAGAGTTCATCACACAGGTCTCCTGCGGCCCGCGCCCGGGTGCGCCTGCGCACCGGGGC